>NZ_JANCLM010000021.1:0-100727 GCF_024259445.1 Pseudomonas sp. DVZ6 | reverse complement strand
TCGCGAAAGGGCTGCGCAGCAGCCCCGGCGATTTTGATGGCGGCTCGGAACCTGGGGCCGCTGCGCAGCCCTTTCGCGGCGCAAGGCCGCTCCTACAGGGTTGAGCTAAATCAATGAGTTATGGCTTTTCCACGAGAGAGGATTTCGCAAATGGACAATGAACCGGTGCTGGTCTGGGCATCGCACTACCTGAGCGATATGGCCAAGGCATTGATGGATGATGCGCATATGGGGATGTTGAAGAAGGTGTGAAACAGACCCCGGTGGTCTGGGTGGTCAGCCGAACCGACCCGGACCACACTCGAATGCCCTCAACACCTTTTATCGTGGCGACAAGCCCGTATAGTGCCTAGCTGTCATCAGTCAAAGGAGTGGCCATGAAACAAGCAGCACATCGCCCGGAGAGGGGAATCTGATGCGTATCGCAACGATCCTCGCGGCAGTCGGGACTACCTTGTCGTTGATGTCGGCGTCGCTGTCGGCGTCACCCGGCCAGCCTTCGTCTCCGTTACACACTGATCAGCAGCGTATCTCGGTCCAGGTCGAAGGCGAGGGCAGGGATGTGATCCTGATTCCGGGGCTGGCATCGTCTCGCGAGGTATGGGCTGACCTTGCCGCTCGGTTACGCCAGAACCACCGTCTTCACCTTGTGCAGCTCGCAGGCTTTGCCGGTTTGCCTGCGGTGTCCGATAGCGAAGGGAAAGTGGTCGCTCCGGTGGCCGAGGCAATTGCTGACTACATCCGCACCCAGCATATAGAGGCACCCGTGATCATCGGTCACTCACTGGGGGGAGAGGTTGCATTGATGCTGGGGGCTCGTCATCCCGATCAGGTTGGGCGCTTGATGATCGTCGATGCGTTGCCGTTCTATACGTTGCTGATTGACCCTTCGGCCACCAGCGAAACCGCTACGGCGCAGGCGGCAGCAATGCGTAGTTCGCTCTTGTCGGCATCGCCGGAGCAGAGCGAAGCGATGCAGAAGGCATCCATCGCCCGACTCGCCAAGACCGAGGCGGTCAGGCCAGGGGTGGTTTCTGCGGGGATCAGCTCTGATCGCAAGACCGTGGCGGATGCAGTGTATGAGTTGATGATCACTGATCTGCGTCCCGAACTCGGTCGCATCAGCGCGCCGGTCGAAGTCGTTTATGCATACGACGATTTTTACGGTGTGCCTGCATCCAGCGTCGATGCAACGTTCCGTCGGGCCTATGCCTCGACACCTGATATCCATTTCACCCGCATCGATGACAGTTTTCATTTCGTCATGCTCGATCAACCGGAACGGTTTGCCAGCGTTGTAGAAACCTTCCTCAAAAAGTAAGCAGTGCGGAGCCCGGCCAATGATTTGTTGGTGCGTCCTACAGGGATGAATCAGATTTTCCCTATTTCGAGTAGTCCATTTCCGAAGCATGCTTCGCCCACTGTTGCGCCCTCGAACTGGCGGCTAGTCTCGCTGGGTCGTTGCCAAATCAACGACCGGGCCTGCAAGTCCGTCTGAACATCGAACTGTACTCACCTTCGAGTCGCTGGCGTTTTCCAGTGGCTGTGCTCAATGGTGGCTACGTGCGGTTGGCCCTCGGGCCGGCCGGGTTATCGCTCGATGTTCCCCGGACTTGCAGACCCGCACGTAGCCGCCACCCATCCTCCTGCAGGTGAATGGGTGTCTGGTTGATCATTCATGAACGTCGAGTATGAAGTCATGTTGAAGATCGTCCCAGATCCACCCCCGTCCGCTGAATCCCCTCATCTCCTTGAAGACACCCTCGTCCAGGCCACCGAGTACGTCATGTGCGCACTGGCCGTCGCCCATCAGTCGTTCAGCCACCTGCCCAAATCACCGGCCACTCTGGTGATGCTGACGATGATGCACGAGCTTGATGCCACCCGCATGCTGCTGGAGTCGGCACTGGCTCAGCTCCAGATGAGTGCACGACCGCCGTCGTACACGTTGCATTGACAGGGCTGCCACGGCCCCCTTGGCGATCGTCTAGCCCTGTGGGAGCGGCCTTGTGTCGCGAAAGGGCTGTGCAGCAGCCCCGGCGATTTTGATGGCGGCTCGGAACCTGGGGCTGCTGCGCGCCCCTTTCACGACACAAGGCCGCTCCCACAGGGTCTAGCTAAATCAACGAGTTATGGCTTTTCCAAGAGAGAGGATTTCGCAAATGGACAACGAAACCCCTGCAGACCACGGCCAGCTCGGCTGGACCGTCGGCACCTGCACCTGCCTGGAAGGTGCCACCAAAGGTACGCGCCTGTTCCGCGTAGAACCCGGCAACTGCGCGAGCCACGCCATGGAGCAGGCCTCCGTGCTGCTCGACAGCGCCCGCCGGGCGTCCTTCATCGGTGTGATGGACAATGAGCCGGTGCTGGTCTGGGCATCGCACTACCTGAGCGATATGGCCAAGGCATTGATGGATGATGCGCATATGGGGATGTTGAAGAAGGTGTGAAACAGAGCCCGGCGGTTCGAAAAGGACCGCCTAGCCTCATGACGGAATGCAGATAGGCAGGTTTATAGAGGAATGTGCACCGTATTCTACAGTACTCATTGGCCTCGCAGTCGTCGCGCCCAACTGACGAGTTTTTCTAACTTGCTATATATCGCGCAGGTCAGGCGTCAGCTCGTATGTCGCTTGATTTCGAGTTTAAATCTGCGTTGCGCTCATAATATGAATTTCTGCGAAATAGTGTTGATTCTTTTGTGGGTAACACTTTTATTTTGTCAAATGAGCTTTCAAAAAAAACTATTATATTTTTATTGTCGCCGGCATAGTCGAAATCCTTACCTTTGGTGAGCTTGTTAAAGTCCTCTGTGTATATCCTGAAAACACGCGCCTTTGACCGGGTACGGGATGCGCTCGCGCCGGCGTAAGCTGTTGCCAGTTTGTAGTCGAATGTTCCGTAGAAACCGATTCCATAAATACCTTCGCCAATATTTTTAGGGTCGATTCCCGCAGCTAACGATTTCTCATAAATCGAAGAGCTACCATGAAATGCAATCATCTGACGATTAGTTGGCTTAAATAGGCGCCATATGGTTCGGGTGGTGTCTGTAATAAACTGCCCAACTGTAATGTGTCCATCTGGATCTTTGTTGTTTACTGGGTCCCCCAAACAATAAATATATGGATTTAGGTCGCCTGCACCAAAAGGACTAATGCTGTCAGGGCTGTTGAATCGCTTTAATGAGGGGCTGAACGCCCGATAACCGTGACCTAAGTGATAGCGCTGCGTCAAAGGATCAAAGGGCTCGCCGTTAAAGCCAAGCAGCGCCAATACACCTTTATGCCAACCATAGGGGGAATAGACAATGCATCGTCGTGGATGTGCGGACTTGAACAGGCTCGAGGGTGAATGATTTTGTTCAGTGGCTATCAGAGTGGTGATGTACGAGCTGCATCTGAATTTTTTTCTGACGGATACGTCTGGTAGTGCACGGCTTAGAGTATTGCCTGACAAGACTTCGCCCGAGGTGCGCTTCGAATCAATAGACATTTGGATCCGTCCGGCAGTTACGGTCTGGAACATAAGCATTCCACTGCTACCTGAAAATAAATACTAGTAAAATTGATAGCTATCTGTTGAGGCACCGAAGCGAGCGGTTAAAAATTTCTGGTGGCGGCAGGAAAGTCGAACGTCACGCAGGCCGCGCTCGGTTTCTTAGGCGGCACCTACAGTAGGTTTTATTTCACCCGAATGGATGGCGGTTGATCAGCCGGAGCGGTTCGTCAGCGCTGTTGAGGCTTTCCTCAAGCCGTGAGCAGAGCGCGGGTGATGAAACGTTGGCGTGCTTACGGGCAGCCCTCTCAGGTCTTTGGGGGCAAGGGCTGTTGACCGAGTGAGGGCCCCCAGGTGTCCACCGCAACCTTTGCAGCGCCTATGAGATCGAGCGCCGCCCGCGCGGCGCATCGCGGCACAAGGCCGCACATCTGTTTCGGGCCAGTCAGTCCTGTGCCATTACCTGGTCCGCCTTGTTGGTCCGACACGGTTTCAGCGTGGCCACCACTGCCGCTTCACCTGTCTCAAGACATGTACCAAGGCGGGCAACCATGAGATGTGTGAGCGGCCTTGTGCCGCGATGCGCCGCGCGGGCGGCGCTCGATCTCACAGGCGCAGAAGCCTTCGCGGCGAACACCCTGAAAGCCCCGGCGCTTACGGCGCCGATCCTGCCCCCATCAGAAACTCCCCTTGAGCGTCACCATGAAGTTACGCGGCTCACCGTAGTGGTTGCCCCAGCCAGCAGCCCCGATGGTCGCGTAATAGCGCTTGTCCAACAGGTTGTTGCCGTTCAACGCCAGGCTCCAGTGCTCGTCGAGGCGGTACTGCACGCGGCCGCTCCACAGGGTGTAGCCCGCTTGCTCGATGCTCAGGTTGCCCTGGCGGCGGAAGTTGTCGCTCTGGCTGGAAACCCCGGCACCGACCGTCCAGCGCTCGAGCGCGCCGTCGAGCTGGTAGTCGCCCCAGACCTTGAGCATGTGCCGCGGGATGAAGCTGGAGGTAAAGTTGAGCTCGGTCGGGTCGGTCTGGTTGATGGTGCTCAGGTACTTGGTCTGGGTGTAGGTGTAGCCCGCCAGCAGTTCCAGGCGCTCGATGGGCGAGCCGCTGACCTCGGCCTCGAAGCCCTGGGCGCGGACCTTGCCGCTATCGGTGTAGCAGTACTGGTCGCCCGAGCCCATGCAGGTGGCGGCGTAGTCGGTTTCGGCGCGGTGCTCTTCGACCGTGCGGAACAGGTTGAAGGCGGTGTTGAGCGCGCCGCCGAACAGTTCGCCCTTGATGCCCAGCTCGTAGTTGGCGCCGGTCTTGGGTTGCAGGGCCTGGCCCTGGGCATTCACCAGGTTGCTCTGCGGCTGGAAGATATCGGCGTAGCTGGCGTAGGCGGTCCACTCATCGTTGAGGTCATAGAGCACCGCGGCGAAGGGCGTGACCTGGCCGTTTTCCTGGCTGCGGTTGTGTACCCAGTAATCCCAGGCCTGGGTGTAGGAGTCGCTCTGGTTGCGGTACCAGCTCACCCGCGTGCCGAGCACCAGGGTCAGCGGCTCGGCCAGCTTCAGGCGCAGGGTGGCGTAGGTGCCGTACTGGCTGGTGGTGGAGTCGCTGGGCGCGCTGCCGCCACGGCTGGGGTTGGCCAGGAATTGGTCCTTGGACGGGTGGGGGAAGGCCCCTGACGGGTCGAAGGGGTTCTGGGTGCCGCCGAGCGGCATCAGCGCGAAGTAGTCGTGGGTCTTCTGCCGACTGGCGTTGGCGCCCACGATCAACTCGTGCTCGAGGCCGAACGCCTCGAACTTGCCGTCGACGTAGCTATCGAAGCCGTAGTCGTCCTGGTCGTAATCGAACCGGCCGACAATACGGCGCATTCCGGCGCTGCTGGCGCCGACCGGCACCGCGCCCTCGGAATAGCCGTATTCGATGTTCTGGTTGTTGTGGGTGTAGACCGAGGCGAAGTTCAGCGTCCAGTCGTCGTTGAAGCGATGCTTGAGGTCGGCGAAGCCGGTGATGCGCTGACTCTGCTGGTCATTCCAGGTGGCGCCCAGGCAGGTGGAGCGCGACAGCTTCAGATCGCTGCCGTCGGCATAACGGGGCAGGCCGGTATAGCACGGCGAGGCGTCGACGTCTTCATAGGCAAGGCCCACGCCCAGGGTTGTGTCGGGCGTCACGTCCCAGTCGAGGGCGCCGTACAGCACCTGGTCCTGGCGCTTGGCGTTGTCGTAGAAATACTGACGATCCTGCAGGGTCGCCACGGCGCGGCCGCGCACGGTGCCCGACTCGTTGAGCGGGCCGCCGACGTCCACCTGGCCTCGGTAGTTGTCCCAGGTGCCGGCGGACAGGGTCAGCGCGGTGTGGGCCTTGTCCTGGCCGCGCTTGCGCACGAAGTTGACGCCGCCAGCGGAGGAGCCTGAGCCCTTCATCATGCCAGCGGCGCCCTTGAGGATCTCGACGCGGTCGTAGAAGGCCATGTCGCTGGAGAAACTGTTGGCCTGCACGTAGTTGCCACCCACATCCAGCGGCACGCCGTCGTACTGGTACTGGCCGTCGAGGTTGAAGCCACGGGAATAGAAGTACTTGCCGCCCATGGGCGAGTCGTAGACGGTGATGCCGGGGGTCTTGTCCAGCACCTGCTCCAGGGTATTGAGGTTCTGGTCGTCGAGCATCTTGCGGGTCATCACGGTGACCGACTGCGGCGTTTCCTTGAGGCTGTGCACGCCTTTGCCGATGGTCACCGCGCGCGCGGCGTAGGACTGGGTGCCCTCGCTGGTGGCATCGAGGCGGTTGGCGTCGATGGTCAACGGCCCCAGTTCCATCGCCGCGCCATTGTCGGCCGGCACCAGCACATAGCCGCCGTTGCCCTGGCGCTGGGCTTGCAGCCCGCTGCTGGCGAGCAGGCGCAGCAGGCCTTCCTCGACGCTGTAGCTGCCGTCGAGTCCGGCGGTGTTGAGGTGGCGGGTCTGCTCGGTGTCGAACGAGATGGTTACCCCCGCCTGCACGCCGAACTGGGTGATCGCATTGCCCAGGGGGCCGGCGGCGATATGGTAGGTGTTCTGGCTGCTGGCCATGGCATGGGCCGGCGCGAGCAGCGCGCAGGGCACGCTGGCGAGGGACAGGCCGAAGGCGAACCGGCGGATGGCCAGGTGCAGGCGGGCGGTGGGGTGGGGAGCGGGCATTGGGTGATCCTTGCGTGTCATGGCGGAAAGTCGCTGTCGTCGCGGCTTGTGTCATGGACGGACGAGAATCGAAATCAGCAAGATTGCGGAAAACTTTTTTCGCTCAGGCAGGCTCCACGCTGACCCAGTAGCGACTCAGGTAGCGCACCTTCACCGGCAGGGATTTGGGCAGGTTCGCCAGGGCGATATCGGTGTCGTCGATACGGAACGAGCCGGAAATGCTCATGCCGCGAATGGCCGGGGCGCAACGCAGCACCCCGCTTCGGTAGCGGCCCAGCTCGTCGATGAAGTCACCCAGGCGCCAGTCGTTGACGCTGAGCATGCCCTGGACCCAGGCCGTCGAGTCGGCGGGCAGGGGCTGGGCGCGGGCCAACGTGTCGCGGTCGAAGCCGGCCTGTTGCCCTGCGTCCAGGCGCAGCACCTGGTCGAGATGGTGCTTGGGCCGAATCTCGACGGCCGACTGCAACACACCGACCCGTGTCTGCTCCGCTAGCTGCCGCACACTGAACCGCGTACCCAGCGCCCGCACGCTGCCGTTGTCGGTGTGCACGATGAACGGGCGCCGGGCGGGGTCGCTGGCGGTGCTGACCAGGATCTCGCCGCGATAAAGTTGGATCGCCCGTACCTGCGTATCGAAACGCACATCCAGCGCGGTGTCGACGTTCAGCTCCAGCTGCGAGCCATCCTCCAGGCGCAGCGAGCGCCGTTCGCCGCTGCCGGTGCGCTGCTGGGCGAGGAGGGCGCTGTAGGGCACCTGTTCGCTGGCCAGCCAGGTGCCGCCGCCGACGGCCAGCAGCATGCCCAGTACTTTCAGCACCTCGCGGCGCTGCGCCTGGGCCGCGCCCAAACCCGACAGCGCGGCCTGGCGTGGCACCATTGCCCATTGTCGCTGAAGCTTCTCCACTCGCGTCCAGGCTTCGGCATGCGCCGGGCTTGCGGCCAGCCACGTCTGCCAGGCCTGGGTCCGTGCAGTGTCGGCATCACCGTCATTGAGCTGCACGTACCAGGTCGCGGCCGCTTCGAGTGTCTTCATATCCATTGACCAGCCCTCAGCTCTCGACCACCAGCAGGCAGCGGGTCATGGCCCGGATCAGGTGGTTTTTCACCGTGGTGATCGAGACGTCGAAGCGTTCGGCGACCGCCGCATAGGTCAGCCCTTCCAGTTGCACCGCGAGGAAGATGTCGCGGGTCCTGGGGCCGAGCTCGTCGAGCATTGCATCGACCGATACCAGCATCTCGATGATCGACAGGCGAATCTCCGGCGACACCTCGACCGGTTCGGGTCGCAGGGCCAGGGCCTGCAGGTAGGCCTGCTCGATGGCGCGGCGGCGAACCTTGTCGATCAGCAGTGCGCGGGCGATGGCGCTGAGGTAGCTGCGCGGCTCGCGGATGGGCGCCTGGTTGCGGGCGGTCATGACCCGCAGGAAAGTGTCGTGGGCCAGGTCGGACGCATCGGCGGTATTGCCCAGGCGCGCGCGCAACCAGCTTTTCAACCAGCCGTTGTTCTCGCTGTACAGCTGGTGCAGCGCCGAGCGGTCGAGCGTCGACATAGAGCGGGATCCATGATGTAAATGGTAATTGCTCGCATTGTCTCGGTGCGGCGGGGGGATTGCAAGGTCCACGGCTGCTGGCGTGGCTTGCGCTTACTAGATGACTGCCAACGAATTCTGACGCACACTGCCGAAAAAACCGATGCCCATTGCCCCGCCTGAGCGGGGCACCCCTGGAGCACGCAATGGCGCGACAACTTCCAACAACAAACGCCAACGACCCGCTGCAGCAATCCCGCCTGGTCCGCCTGAAGCTGGCCAGTGAAGGCGAGCTGCCCTCCGGCATGCTGCGTGACGAGATCGACGCCTCCTGGCGCCGCAGCCTCGGCCACGGCCTGGACTGCCTGCAGGGCGAGCAGGTAGGCCTGGGCATCCGCCATGGCCTGGACCTGCGTGCGCTGCTGGAGCACAACCGCCTGCTGATCGACGCGGTCACCCCCGAACTGGATTACCTGGTCAAGCGCCAGGGCAAGAGCGGCATCGTCATCCTCGGCGACGCCCAGGCCAACGTGCTGGCCATCGAGGGCCAGAAGCAGACACTCGAGCGCGAGGGCCTGCGCGACCTGCACCCGGGCAGTTGCTGGAGCGAGGCCCTGCGCGGCACCAACGCCATCGGCACGGCGGTGGTCGAGGGCCAGCCGACCCTGATCAACTGCGGCGAGCACTACCTGGACCGGCTCAGCCCGTTCTCCTGCACTTCGGTGCCTCTGCGCGATCCGCGTGGCGAGGTGATAGGCGTGCTTGATGTGACCCGTGAAGGTGTCATGGCCCAGCCCCAGGACAACCTCTCCACGCTGCTGCTGGCCGCCGGCAATATCGAAAGCCGGTTGTTCGGGCTGTATCACCCCGAGCACCTGGTGCTGGCCTTCCACAGTCGGCCGCAGTACCTGGCCAGTGCCTGGCAGGGCCTGCTGGCGCTGAGCCTGGAAGGCGAGGTGCTGGCGGCCAACGACAATGCTTGCCAACTGCTGCAGATGTCTCGCCAGACGCTGCTTGGGCGGCGCAGCAGCGACCTGCTGGGCGAGCGTTCGCCGGCATTCATTGCCCGCCTGTGGCAGGGCGGTGTCAGCAGCGTGCAGACCGCCAAGGGCGAATTCTTCTTCCGCGCCTTGCAGTTGCCACGGCATGGCCGCGTCAGTGGTCCGGCGTTCACCACCAAGCCGGCCGAGCCGGCCAAGGCCCAGGCCCTGGAGGCCCTGGCCGGCGGTGACCCACGCCTGGCACGGGCTCTGCGCATGGCCCGCCAGGGCCTGGCCAATGGCTTGCCGGTGCTGCTGTTGGGCGAAACCGGTACCGGCAAGGAAGTCGCCGCCCGTGCCCTGCACCAGGCCGGCCCGCGGGCCGACAAGCCCTTCGTGGCGGTCAACTGCGCGGCGATTCCCGAGGGCCTGATCGAGTCCGAGCTGTTCGGTTACCGCGAGGGCGCCTTCACCGGCTCGCGCCGTGGCGGCATGGTCGGGCGGCTGATGCAGGCCCATGGCGGCACGCTGTTCCTCGACGAGATCGGCGACATGCCCCTGGCCTTGCAGGCGCGCCTGTTGCGTGTCCTGCAGGAGCGCCGGGTGGCGCCGCTGGGGGCCGGCGAGGAGCAGGACATCGATGTGGCGCTGATCTGCGCCACCCACCGCGATCTCAAGCGCCTGGTCGCCGACCAGCAGTTCCGCGAAGACCTCTACTACCGGGTCAACGGCGTATCCCTGCGACTGCCGGCACTGCGCGAGCGCGACGACCTGGCGACACTCATCCAGGGCCTGCTGGACAAGTCCGGGGCCAGGGGCGTCAGCCTCGATGCACCATTGGTGGCGCTGCTGGAGAACTTCGACTGGCCGGGCAACATCCGCCAGTTGGAAATGGTGGTGCGCACCGCCCTGGCGATGCGCGAGGAGGGCGAGCAGGTGCTGACCCTCGACCATCTCACCGACTGCCTGCTCGATGAACTGGCCAGCGGCGCCGCGCCGTCCGGCAGCCTGCGCGACAACGAGCTGGAGCTGATCCGCGCTGCCCTGGCCCGCCATCAGGGCAATGTCTCGGCCGCGGCCGAGGCCCTGGGCATCAGCCGCGCGACGCTGTACCGCAAGCTCAAGCAGTTGCGTGGTTGAGCCATGGGCGGACTGTTTTCCCGGCTGATCGAATCCAGCGACCCGGCGCTGATGCGTCAGGCGCTGGCCTGGTTGTATGGCTTCGTGCGTCCACACCGTGGCGCCATCGGCGTGCTGCTGGCGCTGTCCCTGGGCGCCTCGCTGCTGGCCCTGGCGCAACCCTGGCTGGTCAAGACCCTGATCGACGAGGGGTTGCTGGCCAAGGACTACCAGACCCTCTGGCACATGGCGGCAATCATGATCGTCGCCGGCCTGCTCGGCACCGTGCTGGCCGGGGTCAACCGCTACCTGCATACACGGCTGTCCGGGCGCATCCTGTTCGCCCTGCGCGATGACCTGTACCGCCACCTGCAACGGCTGTCGCCGACCTTCTACGGCCGGCGGCGCACCGGCGACATCCTGTCGCGGCTGGACGGCGATGTCGCCGAGATCCAGCGGTTTGCTGTGGACTCGCTGTTCTCGGCGGTGTCGGCGCTGATCGGCCTGGTCGGCGCCGTGGCCCTGATGCTGATGCTGTCCTGGCAGCTGTCGCTGCTGCTGGCGCTGCTGATTCCGATCGAGGTGCTGTGGCTGCGCTGGATGCGGCGCAAGGTCGAGCGCGAGGTGCGCAGCCTGCGCGAGCGCTCGGCGGACGTGTCGTCGTTCCTGGTCGAGACGCTGCCGGCGATGAAGTTCATCCAGGCCGCCGGCCAACAGCAGCGCGAGGCCGAACGCCTCGACCGGCTGGGCCAGGGCTACATGGGGCAGTTGCTCAAGGTGCAGGTCACCGAGTTCTTCACCCAGGCGGTGCCCGGCACCCTGACCTCCTGGTGCCGGGCGTGCGCATTCCTGGTCGGCGGCTGGTGGGTGATCCAGGGGACCTGGCAGCTGGGTGCGCTGATCGCGTTCTCCACCTACATGGGCATGGCCGTCGGCCCGGTGCAGAGCCTGCTGGGCCTGTACGTGGCGGTGCAGCGGATGGCCGTGAGCCTGGCCCGGGTGATGGAGCTCAAGCAGGAGGCGGTCGCGGTGCGCGAGGCGGATGATCCCAGGCCCATGCCGCAGGGGCCCGGCGAGCTGCGCCTGGAGGCGGTGAGCTTCGCCCACGACGGGCGCCAGGGCAAGGTGCTGGACAAGGTCGATGCCAGTCTGCCGGCCGGGGCCAAGGTCGCCATCAGTGGCGCCTCCGGCGTCGGCAAGTCGACGCTGATCGACCTGCTGCAACGCTTCTACGACCCCGATGGCGGGCGCATCCTGCTCGATGGCGTCGACCTGCGCGAGCTCGACCTGCAGGCCCTGCGGCGACGCATCGCCGTGGTCAGCCAGGACATCGTGCTGTTTCGCGGTACCCTGGCGCAGAACCTGGCCTACAGCACGCCCCAGGCCAGCCGTGACGACCTCGAGCGGGTGGTGCGCCTGACCCGTCTGGAGAGCCTGGTGCAGAGCCTGCCGCTGGGGCTCGACGGCTTGCTGGGCGAGCGTGGCCAGCAGCTGTCCGGTGGGCAGAAGCAACGCATCGCCATCGCCCGGGCGCTGCTGCAGCAACCGGCGATCCTGGTGCTGGACGAAGCCACCTCGGCGGTGGATGAAGCCACCGAGCGCGAGGTGATCGCCGCCATCGACCAGCTGTTCGCCGGGCGCACGCGGATTCTCATCAGCCACCGCGCCTCGACCCTCGCCGATGCCGACCTGCACCTAGAACTGCTGGACGGACAGTTGCGCAGCAAGGAGCCCGCCGACCATGGCCGCTGAACCGTGCATCGGCGTGATCGACAGCGGCTGCTCGCCGGAGCAGGCGGCCGGCCTGCTGGATGCGCGTCGCTTCTGGCTCGAAGAGGGCATGTTGCGCGAGGGTGACCCGCTGCCGGACGCCCTGGGCCATGGCAGCGCCGTGCTGGCGCGGCTGCGCGCCGAGTCCGGCGCCCAGCCCGTGCTGCTGGCCCAGGTGTTCGCCGGGCAGGGCAGCACCAGTGCCTTGCAGGTGGCGGCTGGTCTGTTGTGGCTGGTGGAGGCCGGCGCGAGCGTGGTCAACCTGAGCCTGGGCCTGCGCCAGGACCGCCCGGTGTTGCGCCAGGCCTGCGCCGAGGCCGTGGCCGCCGGGGTGCTGCTGTGCGCCTCCAGTCCGGCGCGGGGCGAGCCGGTGTACCCGGCCAGCTACCCCGGGGTCATCCGCGTGACCGGCGATGCCCGCTGCGCTGCCGGGCAGTGGTCGTGGCTGGACACGGCCCAGGCCGACTTCGGCGCGGCGGTCGGCAGCGATGGCGGGGCAGGAGCCAGCCTGGCCTGCGCCGCATTCAGCGGCCGGGTGGCGGCCCTGCTGCGCGAGGAGCCCGGCATGACCCGGGAGGCGCTGTTGCGGTGGCTGAAAACCCACGCGGCGTTTGCCGGCCCTGAGCGCAAGGGGCTGATCAATGTCTGAATCGAGCATCCTGATACTCGGTGCCGGACCTGCCGGCGCAGCCACGGCGCTGGGGCTGCGGCGAATGGGCTATGCCGTCACGGTGGTGTCCGACTGGCGCCGCTTCGCCGCGGTGGAAGGCGTGTCGCAGCGGGTGCTGGAGGGCCTGCGTCATGCAGGCCTGGGCGCCGCCCTGGCCGAGGCCACCACGCCGGCCACGCGTCAGGTGCACTGGAACGGCGAGCGGCTGCAACCGAACCAGGAATGCCTGCTCGATCGCCAGCGTTTCGACCAGGCCCTGCGCGACGACCTGCGCCGCGCCGGTGTCGAGCTGGTCGAAGGGCGTGTGCGCGAGGTGGCGCGGGGGCAGGGGTACCGGTTACACCTGGACGACGGTCGCACCTTGCACGGTAACTTCCTGGTCGAGGCCCGTGGTCGCCAGGCGCCGTTGAGCGAAGGTCGCCTGCGCGGACCGGAGACCGTCAGCCTGCTCAACCTCTGGCAGGCAGCGCCCGGCACG
This sequence comes from Pseudomonas sp. DVZ6, assembly GCF_024259445.1. NCBI lineage: Bacteria > Pseudomonadati > Pseudomonadota > Gammaproteobacteria > Pseudomonadales > Pseudomonadaceae > Pseudomonas > Pseudomonas sp. DVZ6. Next base: position 87,522 of record NZ_JANCLM010000021.1, on the reverse strand, counting down.
CCGGCCTCGGCGGTGGAGAGCCTGGACGACGGCTGGGCCTGGATGGCGCGACTGGCCGATGGCCGCTGCTACTGGCAGGTGACGCTGGATGCGACGGCGGCACAGCTGCCGGGCAAGGCGGCCTTGCCCGAATACTGTGCCGAGCGTCGGCGTGGTTCGGCGCTGGTGGAGCAACTGTTCGGCGAGCAGGCCTTCGCCCCTGCGCAGGTGCATGCCCGTAGCAGCACCGCGATCCTGGCCGGCGCCTGCGCAGGCGATGATTGGCTGCGGGTGGGGGATGCGGCGATGGCGGTAGACCCGCTGTCGGGTAACGGGATCTTCCAGTCGTTGTCATCGGCCTTGCAGGCGCCGGTGGTGATCAACACCTTGTTGCAGCGGCCTGAGCACGCGGCCCAGGCGCTGCGCTTTCACCAGGAACGGATTGAGCAGCTGTTCCTGCGCTTTGCCCGTATTGGCCGGGATTTCCACGATCAGGAGCAGTCGCGGGCGACGGCCGCGTTCTGGGCTGCGCGCCGCGAATGGCCGGATACGCAGCCGATCCATGCCCAGGCCGCCTGGAGCGCTGTGACGGTGGAGCTTCGGCCGGTGTTGCGTAATGGCTTCGTGGAGGAGGCCGAGGTGGTGGTGACGGCAGACCAGCCGTTGGGGGTGTGGCACTTGCAAGGGGTTGAGTTGGCGCCCGTGGTCCGTGGGGTGCAGGCGGGGCTGTCGCTGCAGGCGTTGTTGCGTGATCGGCCTGCACAGCAGCAGATGATGGTGCGGCGGTGGTTGTTGGAGCAGGGGTGTCCTTGAGACTGTGGGGCTGCTGCGCAGCCCTTTCGCGGCACAAGGCCGCTCCTACAGAGGATCGCGGTCTCCTGTGTAGGAGCGGCCTTGTGCCGCGAAAAGGGCCGCGCAGCGGCCCCATAATCTGGAATCAGAAGAAGGTCCCGACCACCAGTTGCAGATAGGTCCCCCTATCCCGGCCACCCAACTGCACGCCGCCATCCTGCGCACTGCGCTGCGGGGTATAGAACCCCACCAGCGGGCTGATCAGCCAGTGCTCGTTGACCATCCACTCCACATACAGGTCCACCTCGCGCCCACCCAGGTTGCCCTGGTCGGTCTTGAGCGTGTCGAAGTCGAAGTACAGCGCCCCCACGGTCAGGCCCTCCCGCGGCGTGGCCTTGAGCGCCACATGGTGAACCTGGGTGTTGCTGTTGAAGGGCCCGGCGTAGTTGGCCGCCACCTCGCCCTGGAACCAGGTGCCGTAGCCTCGGCTCAGGCCATAGAAAAGCGGGTCGAAATGCTCCGAGAAGCGGCTGTAGCGGTAGGTGGCGGTGGGCGCCCAGGGCAGCTCGGAGAACGTCCAGTTGCCCTCCAGGTACCAGGCGTTTTCGCGTCCGCCAGTGCGGTCCTGGGTGACGTATTCGGCGGCCAGCTCGAGGTCTTTCACCCCCAGGTTGCCACGCCCGCGCAGGCTCACCGTGTCCATGCCGTCGCGGTGTTCCAGGCCGAGGATCTCGGCGTAGCGGCGGTCGACATCCAGGCCGTGGATCCAGCTCAGGCCCACGGTGCCCGCATCGCTGACATGTTCGAGGTTGGCCACCGCCATGGCGGTGTCGGCCTGGAACGGGTTGTCTGATTTGAGCCACATCAGGTCGCCACGCCAGCCTTGCTTGCCGCCCAGGCGCAACACGGCGGTGCGGTCGAAGGCCTTGCGCGCCGCCAGGTAGTAGGCGCCGCCGCGGTCGAAATCGGCGCCCAGGTCGACATTGCCGGCATTGACCGGGTCGCCTTGGATCAGGAAGCCGTCGCCGAGGGTGATGACCTGACGGCCCCCAGAGACATCGATGCCATCCTCACCGAGGGCCGGGAACAGGTTGCCCGAGCGCCAGCCGAGGTAGGCGTCCTCGATGCCGGTGCGACGCTCGTTGCCGAGGGTGAAACCGGCGGCGTCACCATCGCCCCAGGTGGCCGAGCTGAGCAGGCTGAAGGCGCCGTACAGCGTGCCGCTGTCGGCCAGGGCCTGGCTGGAGCTCAGGCCGTACTTGACGTAGCCCTCGCGCCAGTTGCTGCTGCCGGGCTGGCGGTTGCCGAACTGGTCGAAGCTTTCGTCGCTGTGGAAGACGCCGAACAGGGCTTCGAGGTTGGCGTCCAGGGTGGTGCCGGCGTTGTTGTAGAGTTCATGGGCCTGGGTGAGGGGAGAGGCCAGCAGCAGGGCCAATGTGCAGGCGAGCTTGTGCGTCATGGTGTGCTCCATGTTTTTATTGTGTGTTCTGTAGGGGCTGTTCCGGCCTCTTCGCGGGTAAACCCGCTCCCACAGGGATCGAGCGAATCCTGTGGGAGCGGGTTTACCCGCGAAGAGGCCAGTGCAGGAAGACTCAGAGCCTGATCAACACCGACTTCAGCTCGGTGTAGTGCTCGATCGCCGCCGCGCCCATCTCGCGGCCGACGCCGGAGAGCTTGTAGCCGCCAAACGGCAGCGCCGGGTCCAGTGCGCTGTGGCAGTTCACCCACACCGACCCGGACTTGATCCGCGGGATCATCCGGTGCACCGCGGCGAGGTCGTTGGACCAGATGCTCGCGCCCAGCCCGTAGGGGTTGTCGTTGGCCATGCGCACCACCTCGTCGAGGTCGTCGAACGGCATGGCCACCAGCACCGGGCCGAAGATCTCCTCCTGCACCAGGCGGTGGCGCTGGTCGACATCGACGATCACCGTCGGCTTGACGAAGTAGCCCGGGCCGAAGCCTTCGCCGCCGCAGGCGATGGTCGCGCCCAGCTCGCGGCCCAGGTCGATGTAGCCGGTGACCCGGTCCTGCTGCTTGGCCGAGATCAGCGGCCCCATCTGCACGGTCGGGTCCAGGCCGTTGCCCAGCTTCATGGCGTTGGCGATGCCGGCGATATCGGCCACCACGTTGTCGAAGTGCTTGCGGTGCACGTACAGCCGGGAACCGGCGCAGCATACCTGGCCCTGGTTGAAGAAGATCGCGGTGGCGGCGCCGGCGGCGGCTTCCTGCAGGTTGGCGTCGGGCAGGACGATGGTCGGCGACTTGCCGCCCAGCTCCAGGGTGACGCGGGTCATGTTGTCCATGGCGGCCTTGCCGATTAGCTTGCCGACCTCGGTGGAGCCGGTGAAGGTCAGCTTGTCCACGCCCGGGTGGCGGCTCAGGGCGGCGCCGGCGTTCAGCCCGGTGCCGGTGATCACATTGAACACGCCATCCGGGTAGCCGGCCTCGCTCACCAGTTCGGCGAGCTTCAGCGCGGTCAGCGGGGTTTCGTCGGCAGGCTTGAGGACCACGGTGCAGCCGGTGGCCAGGGCCGGACCGAGCTTCCAGCAGGCCAGCAGCAGCGGGAAGTTCCAGGCGACGATGGCACCGACCACGCCGACCGCTTCGCGGCGGATGAAGCCGTGGAACTCATCGTCGGGCATCAGCGGCAGCGAGGGCTCGACCGTGCTGCCTTCGAGCTTGGTGGCCCAACCGGCCATGTAGCGCAAAAAATCGATGGCCAGTTGCACGTCCATCACCTGGGCCACGGCGGCGCTCTTGCCGTTGTTCAGGCATTCCAGCTCGGCCAGCTCCCGGGCATCGCGCTGCATCAGGTCGGCCAGGCGCCACAGCAGGTTCTGCCGTTCACGCGGGCGTGTGCGGCTCCAGGCCGAGTTGTCGAAGGCCTGGCGCGCGGCCTGCACGGCGCGGTCCACGTCCTGGGCCTCGGCCGCGGGCACCTCGCCGAGGACCTCGCCGGTGGCCGGGTTGCGCAAGGTCATGGTGCGACCGCTGGCGGCGTCCTGCCAGTCGGCGCCGATGCGCATCCTGAGCTTGCGTGCGAGGAAGTCGCGTGTGGCGGGGAGGATCGGCAGTTCGGAATGCATGGGGGCGGTGCCTCTTGTCATGGTTGTGACCAGGGCTGGGGCAATGGGCGTGCCAAAGGACTCGGATGGCGGGTAGGCCCAGCTAGTGGTGGCTTTTGCCGGATTGGGAGTGAATAGAATCAGGGTTGATCTGTTGCATATTGAGATCGGGTGAGACGTCGTGTGACACACATTCACGGGTGCTGGGGCCGCTGTGCGGCCCTTTCGCGGCACAAGGCCGCTCCTACAGGGGATCGCGGTCTCCTGTGTAGGAGCGGCCTTGTGCCGCGAAAGGGCTGCGAAGCAGCCCCGGCAACTGTCTCAAGGTGAAACACCCAGTCGCGAAATGGGACGTTCACCTACAATCCCAAACGCTGGCCCCTACCCGCAAAACCAAGGTAACTCACTGATCCAAAACATTTTTGCTGCAACTGGCACACTTCCTGTATCGCAACTGTCACATGCACACCGCTGTACCCAAGCGTGCGAATAACGATAAGAACAACACCGTGGAGGTCTGACCTTGAAGACGACTCGACTCCGGCGGCAGGCGGGCACACTGGCGCTGGTCGCCACCGCACTGCTGGCCGCCCAGGCCATGGCGGCCGAGCAGGGCCCGAGCCTGTTGCAGAACAAGTGCATGGGTTGCCATATCCCCGAAGGCAACGACAGCTACAGCCGCATCAGCCACCAGCGCAAGACCCCGGAAGGCTGGCTGATGAGCATCGCCCGCATGCAGGTGATGCATGGCCTTTCGATCAGCGACGACGACCGCCGCACCCTGGTCAAGTACCTGGCCGACAAGCAGGGCCTGGCGCCCAGCGAGACCGAGGGCGTGCGCTACGCCATGGAGCGGCGGCTGAACACCGTCGAGCACTTCGACGATCAGCTCAGCCAGATGTGCGGGCGCTGCCACTCCGGTGCCCGGGTCGCCCTGCAGCGGCGTCCGGCCAAGGAATGGGAACACCTGGTCAACTTCCACCTCGGCCAGTGGCCGTCCCTCGAGTACCAGGCCCAGGCCCGCGACCGCGACTGGCTGGACATCGCCCTCAAGCAGATGGTGCCGGACCTGGCCAAGCGCTTCCCCCTCGACAATCCGGCCTGGGCCGAGTGGCTCAAGGCGCGGCCCGAGTCCAAGGTCCTGGCCGGGCAATGGGCGTTCAGCGGCCACATGCTGGCCAAGGGCGACGTGCGCGGGGTGATGACGGTCAGCGCCGAGCAGGGCGACACCTTCAAGGTCGAACTCAAGGGCGCCTATGCCGATGGCACGCCGTTCAACGGCAGCGGCTCGGCGATCCTCTACAACGGCTATGAGTGGCGCGGCAACGTCAAGGTCGGCGAAGCCAACCTGCGCCAGGTGTTCGCCGCCATCGAAGGCCAGATGAAGGGCCGCATGTTCGAGGCCGAGCATGACGAGCGCGGCCTGGACTTCAGCGCCGCCAAGGCCGGCCAGGGCCGTCTGCTGGCGGTGCAGCCGGCGTTCATCAAGGCCGGCGGCGACAGCGAGATCAGCCTGGTGGGCAGCGACCTGTCCGGCAAGCCCGACCTGGGCGCGGGCGTCGAGGTGACCGAGGTGCTTGAGTCGACGCCGACGCTGATCCGGGTCAAGGCACGTGCCGCCAGGGACGCCGCCGCTGGCCAGCGCGAGGTCGCGGTGGGCGCGCTCAAGGGCGTGCAACTGGCGGTGTACGACAAGGTCGAGGAGGTCAAGGTGGTGCCGGCATTCTCCATTGCCCGCATCGGCGAGAACGGCGCCTCGGTGCCCAAGGTCCAGGGCCGCTTCGAGGCCGAGGCCTGGGGCAAGGACGCCAGCGGCCAGCCGCTGCGCATCGGCTATCTGCCGGCCACCTGGAAAGTCGAACCGTTCAACGAACGGGCGGTCGAGGACGAAGACGTCAAGTTCGCCGGGCAGATGCAGGCCGACGGCGTGTTCGTGCCGGGCGGGGCAGGGCCCAACCCGGCGCGCAAGATGATGACCAACAACGCCGGCAACCTGAAGGTGATCGCCACCCTCGCCGACGGCGGCCAGCAGGGCGAGGGTCACATGATCGTCACCGTGCAACGCTGGAACAATCCGCCACTGCCATAGGCATCAACCTGACGCATCGAATCCCGGGAGGTCGCCATGGGCGCACTACTGAACCTGGTCGAACGCAACCTGCACGAAGTGCAGGTGGATGCCGACCGCATGCTGTTCCATATCCCCAGCAGTTCGCTGTTCGCCGCCGACGCGGTGACCGGCGGCATCATCGACGCCCTGCGCCGCCAGGGCTGCTCCGCCGAGGAGCTGATGCAACGCCTCGGCCAGCAGTTTTCCGGACAGGACATCGAGGAAACCCTGCGCGAGCTGATCGCCCTGGAAGTGGTCAGCGACGGCTCGCCGCTGACCCCGGAGATCGCCCTGAAACAGGTCGAGCGCACGGCGCTGAACACCGTGGTGCTCAACGTCAACACCGGCTGCAACCTGAGCTGCACCTACTGCTACAAGGAAGACCTCGACAAGCCTTCGGCCGGGCGCAAGATGAACACGGCCACCGCCGAGGCCTCGGTGGAGATGCTGCTCAAGGAGTCACCCGACGAGCAGCGCTACAGCGTGGTGTTCTTCGGTGGCGAGCCGCTGTCCAACCGGGCGCTGATCGAGCACATGGTGGCTTACTGCGAGCGGCGTTTCGCCGAGGCGGGCAAGCAGGTCGAGTTCATCATGACCACCAACGCCACCTTGCTGACCGAGGAAGTCGTCGACTGGCTCGACGCTCATCGCTTCGGTTTGTCGGTCAGCATCGACGGGCCCAAGACCGTGCACGACCGCAACCGCATCACCGTGGGCGGGCAGGGCACCTACGACGTGGTGCGGCGCAAGGCCGACATGCTGCTGTCGCGCTACCGCAGCCGGCAAGTGGGCGCGCGGGTCACCCTGACCCGTGGCATCACCGACATCGAGACCATCTGGAACCACCTGTTCAACGAACTGGGTTTCGCCGAGGTCGGTTTCGCCCCGGTGACCTCCGGCGACATGGCCGACTTCAACCTCACCGGCGACGAGCTGGTGCAGGTGTTCGCCAACATGAAGGCCCTGGGCCGGCGTTACCTGGAGGCGGCGCTGGAGCATCGCAACATCGGTTTCTCCAACTTGCACCAGCTGATCACCGATATCCACGAGGGCCACAAGAAGGCCCTGCCGTGCGGGGCGGGGCTGAAGATGCTGGCGGTCGACCACGAGGGCGAGCTGAACCTGTGCCACCGTTTTACCGGCTCCAGCCTGCCGACCTTCGGCAACGTGCACCAGGGCGTGAAACAGGCGCAGCTCAATGATTTTCTCTCGCAACGCCTGGACCGCAGCGGCACCGGCTGCGACAGCTGCCGCATCCGCAACCTGTGCTCCGGTGGTTGCTACCACGAGAGCTACGCCCGCTATGGCGATCCGCAGCACCCGACCTACCACTACTGCGAGCTGATGCGCGACTGGGTCGACTTCGGCATCGAGGTCTACAGCCGCATCATGGCCGCCAACCCGGCCTTCATCGATCGCTACATCACTCCCAGGAAGGCGCATTGACATGAAGCACCTCAAACCGCTGAACAACAAGGCGCGCATCCTTGAACAGGCCGCCGCCGAAGACCGCGTCGACGAAGTGCTGGCCATGAGCGCCGTGGCCGGCTGCACCGCCACCACCGATCCGGGCTGGGAAGTGGACGCCTTCGGCGGCGTCAGCTCGCTGTGCCAGCCGATGGAGGCCGACCTCTACGGCTGCTCCGACCCTTGCTGGTGGCCGGCCCAGGTGCCGGACATGATGAGCACCTACCAGGACTGGAACGCCCAGGCGACCAACTCCGCCGAAGACTGGCGCAACCTCGGCACCGTATTCCCGAAAGACAAATAGAACGACAAGGGGAAACCGCATGAAAGCTGGATTCTGCGCGCAGCTCGCGCTCACCATTGCCGCCACGGCCTGCGCCTGGGCGGCCCAGGCAGATGATGCAGGCCCGGCCTTGAAGGCCGGCCATGAATACCTGATCGCCACCAACTACCCGAACAACCTGCATGTGGTCGAGGTGGCCAGCGACACCCTGTACAAGACCTGCCGCATGCCCGATTCGTTCGGCCCCGGCACGGCGATGATGGCGCCGGATAACCGCACCGCCTACGTGCTGAACAACCATTTCGCCGATATCTACGGCATCGATCTGGACAGCTGCAAGACCACTTTCCACGCCAACCTCTCCAGCGTGCCGGGCGAGGTCGGCAAGGCCATGTACTCCTTCGCCATCAGCCCCGACGGCAAGGAGGTCTACGCCACGGTCAACCCGAGCCAGCTCCTGAACGACCACTACGTGGTCAAGCCGCCGCGCCTGGAGGTGTTTCGCACCAGCGATGGCCTCGACGCCAAGCCCGTGCGCAGCTTCCCGATGCCGCGCCAGGTCTACCTGATGCGCGCCGCCGACGACGGCAGCCTGTACGTGGCCGGGCCGGACATCTACAAGCTCGACGTCAAGACCGGCAAGTACAGCATCGCGCTGCCACTGCGCAGCTGGAACCGTCCGGGCTACAGCGCGCCGGACGTGCTGTACTTCTGGCCGCACCAGAGTTCGTTGCATGAGTTCTCGATGCTCTACACCATTGCGAAGTTCAAGGATGCCAAGCAGGACCCGGCCACCGCCGAGCCGCTGTACGGCTACCTGAGCATCGACCTGAAGACCGGCAAGGCCCACACCCAGGAGTTCGCCGAACTGACCGAGCTGTACTTCACCGGCCTGCGCTCGCCCAAGGATCCGAACCAGATGTACGGCGTGCTCAACCGCCTGGCCCGCTATGACATCCAGCAGAAGAAACTGGTCAAGGCCGCCAACCTCGACCATACCTACTACTGCGTGACCTTCGACAAGGCCGGCGACAAGCTCTATCTGGGCGGCACCTTCAACGACCTGGCGGTGTTCGACCCGAACACGCTGGAGAAGGTGAAGAACATCAAGCTGCCCGGTGGCGACATGTCGACCACCACGCCGCAGGTGTTCGTTCGCTAGAGGACCGGGAAATATACATCCCCGTGTAGGAGCGGCCTTGTGCCGCGAAAGGGGCGCGCAGCGCCCCCGGCGATTTCAGCGTCACAGCGAGATTGGGGCTGCTTTGCAGCCTTTTCGCGGCACAAGGCCGCTCCTACAGGGATCGCACAACAAGAGAGCCCCTATGCCCCAGCCCAGCCATACCCAAGGCTCAAAAGCCACTCCCTTGCTCACCCACTGCATCGGTGACGCTTTCGACGTCACCGCCGCCCGCTTCCCCGACCGCGAAGCCCTGGTGGTCCGCCATCAGCACCTGCGCTACACCTGGCGGCAACTGGCAGACGCTGTCGACCTGCACGCCCGCGCCCTGATGGCCCTGGGCCTGCAGGCCGGTGATCGCCTGGGCATCTGGGCACCCAACTGTGCCGAGTGGTGCATCACCCAGTTCGCCAGCGCCAAGATCGGCGCGATCCTGGTCAACATCAACCCGGCCTACCGCACCAGCGAGCTGGAGTACGCCCTGGGCCAGTCAGCCTGCCAATGGGTGATCTGCGCCGACGCCTTCAAGACCTCCGATTACCACGCCATGCTGCTGGACCTGGTGCCCGAGCTCGGTGCCTGCCGACCGGGCGAGCTGCAAAGCACCCGGCTGCCCGAACTGCGCGGGGTCGTCAGCCTGGCCGATACGCCACCCAGCGGCTTCCTGGCCTGGCCGGCGTTGCAGGCCCGCGCCGGCGAAACCGACGCCGGGCAACTGACCGCACGCCAGGCCAGCCTGCACCGGCACGAGCCGATCAATATCCAGTACACCTCCGGCACCACCGGTTTCCCCAAGGGCGCGACCCTCAGCCACCACAACATCCTCAACAACGGCTACATGGTCGGTGAAAGCCTCGGGCTGACCGAGCACGACCGGCTGGTGGTGCCGGTGCCGCTGTACCACTGCTTCGGCATGGTCATGGCCAACCTCGGCTGCATGACCCACGGCAGCACCCTGATCTACCCCAACGATGCCTTCGATCCACTGCTGACCCTGCAGGCCGTGGCCGAGGAGCGCGCCACCGCGCTGTACGGCGTGCCGACCATGTTCATCGCCGAGCTCGACCACCCGCGCCGCCACGAGTTCGACCTGGGCAGCCTGCGCACCGGCATCATGGCCGGCGCCACTTGCCCGATCGAGGTGATGCGCCGGGTGATCGACGAGATGCACATGAGCGAGGTGCAGATCGCCTACGGCATGACCGAGACCAGCCCGGTGTCGTTGCAGACCGGCGCCGCCGACGACCTGGAGCGCCGGGTGACCAGCGTCGGTCGTACCCAGCCGTGGCTGGAGAGCAAGGTGATCGACAGCGCAGGCTGCACCCTGGCATGCGGCGAGATCGGCGAGCTGTGCACCCGTGGCTACAGCGTGATGCTCGGCTACTGGAACAACCCCAAGGCCACCGCCGAGAGCGTCGATGCCGATGGCTGGATGCACACCGGCGACCTGGCGGTGATGGACGACGAAGGCTATGTGCGCATCGTCGGCCGCAGCAAGGACATGATCATCCGCGGCGGCGAGAACATCTACCCGCGGGAGCTGGAGGAGTTCTTCTTCACCCACCCGGCGGTGGCCGATGTGCAGGTGATCGGCATCCCCTGCAGTCGCTATGGCGAGGAGATCGTCGCCTGGGTCCGCCTGCATCCGGGGCAGGTGTTGGGCGCGGACGAGCTGCGCGACTGGGCGCGGGCGCGCATCGCGCATTTCAAGGTGCCGCGTCATTTCCGCTTCGTCGACGCATTCCCGATGACGGTGACCGGCAAGGTGCAGAAGTTCAGGATGCGCGAGATCAGCATCGAGGAGCTGGCTGGCGGCACCGATCGATAGTCGTCAGCCCTGTGGCCGGGCACCGTTGAGGAACAATTGCTCGACCGTCTGCGCAGTGTTGGCGCTGGCGGCGCGACCGCGGTGCTCGGCATCGACCATGCCGTAGATCATGGTCATGAATATCTCGGTGAACACTGCCGCGCTGATGTCGATGCGTAGCACGCCCAACTGCTGGGCACGCAGGAAGAACGCATCCATGGCCTGGATATAGACCTGCCAGCGCAGGTCCTCGGCGTCGTTGAGCAAGGTATCGGGGCGGTACTGGAACATCAGGAACATCAGCAGTTCGCGATGCTTGAGGTGTTCGGCGATCAGGTGTCGGATGCCGGCCAGCGGTTCGACGCGCTCGAGGTCGGCTTCAAGAATGACCTGGTTGAGCACCTGCTCGCCATGGTCCTCGAGCAGTTTCACCAGGTTGTCGCGGGTGCCGCAGAAGCGGTGCAGGGTGGCCTTGCTGACCCCGGCGGTTTCCGCCAGCTCCTTGAGGGTGGCGCGGGGGTGGACGACAATGGCCTGGGCCAGGGCCTTGAGCAGGCGCTCTTCCTGGAGGGTTCTACGCATGTGGGACCTCGAGTCGGGGTTCGGCGACGAAATATCCACAATTGTATCATATGAGACGAATAAATCTCATAAAGGGGCACGCCCCGTGTAGGAGCGGCCTTGTGCCGCGAAAGGGCTGCGCAGCAGCCCCGGGATTTCAGCGTAAATGCAAAGATTGCCGGGGCCGCTTTGCGGCCCTTTCGCGGCACAAGGCCGCTCCTACAGAGGGGCGCGTATAACCTGATGCCTTGCCTCAGACCGTATAGTGCTTCAACTCACGCGCAATCAGCATGCGCTGGATCTCGCTGGAGCCCTCGTAGATCTGGGTAATGCGCGCATCGCGATAATACTTCTCCACCGGGTAGTCTTCCAGGTAGCCGTACCCGCCATGCACCTGGATTGCCATCGAGCAGACCCGCTCGGCCATCTCCGAGGCGAACAGCTTGGCCTGGGAGGCCTCCGACAGGCAAGGCTTGCCGGCGCTGCGCAGGCGCGCGGCATGCAGGATCAGCAGGCGAGCAGCGTTGACCTGCACCTGCATGTCGGCCAGCAGGTTGGCGATGCTCTGGTGCTCGTTGATCGGCTTGCCGAACTGGATGCGCTCGCGGGAGTAGGTCAGCGCCGCCTCGAACGCCGCGCGGGCAATGCCCAGGGCCTGGGCGGCGATGCCGATGCGCCCGCCTTCGAGGTTGGACAGGGCGATGGCCAGGCCCTTGCCGCGTTCGCCCAGCAGGTTGGCGGCCGGGATGCGGCAGTCGTCCAGGGTCACCGCGCAGGTGTCGGAGGCACGAATGCCCATCTTGTGTTCGCTGCGGTCGACCTTGAAGCCTGGGTTGTCAGTCGGTACCAGGAAGGCCGAGAGGCCTTTCTTGCCCAGCTCCGGGTCGGTCACGGCGAAGACGATGGCCAGCTTGGCGCGGCGGGCGTTGCTGACGAACTGCTTGGCGCCGTTGATGACCCACTGGCCATCGACCAGCTCGGCGCGGGTGCGCAGGTTGTGGGCCTCGGAGCCGGCCTGGGGCTCGGTCAGGCAGAAGCAGCCGATCGCCTCGCCGCTGGCCAGTTGCGGCAGCCAGGCCTGCTGCTGCTCGGGGGTGCCGTAGGCCAGCAGCGGGCCGCAGCCCACCGAGTTGTGGATGCTCATCATCGCCCCGGTGGCGCCATCGGCGGCGGAGATTTCCTCGACCGCCAGGGCGTAGGCGACATAGTCGGTGTAGCTGCCGCCGAACTGCTCCGGGGCGACCATGCCGAGCAGGCCCAGTTCGCCCATCTTGCGCACCACGTCATCGTCGATCCAGCCGGCCTTTTCCCAGGCCTGGGCATGGGGCGCGATCTCGCCGCGGGCGAAATCGCGGGCCATGTCGCGGATCATGATCTGCTCTTCGCTCAGTTCCAGGTCTTGCATCTGTGTACTCCCGGGCTCACAGGCCTTCGAAGAATTGGTCGACCCGCTGGGCAGTGAGGCCGGCCAGGGTCGGCGGGTTCCAGCGGGGTTGCTTGTCCTTGTCGACGATCAGGGCGCGCACGCCTTCGATGATGTCGCCGTGGGCGAACCACTGGCGGTCGATGTGCAGTTCCATGGCGAAGCAGTCTTCCAGGGCCAGGTGGCGGCCACGGCGCAGCAGTTCCAGGGTGACCGCCATGGCCAACGGCGAGCGGGTTTCCAGCAGGTCGGCGGTGTCCAGCGCCCATTGGCGGCTGTCGCCGATGGTCACGGCGCGCAGTTGCTCGATGATGCTCGGCAGGTCGGGCAGGGCGAAGAAGTGGTCGATCACCGGGCGCAGTGTCGCCAGCGGCGCGTCCGCCAAGGTCTGGGTGCCCAGCTTGGCGAGCAAGCCTTGCAGGTCCTTGAGCGGGTTGGCGCCGAAGGTCAGGCGGTCGAGCCCGTCATCCAGGGCCGCGAGCTGCTCACTGTCGACGTACCAGTCGGCCAGGCCGCAGTAGAGGGCATCGGCAGCCTTGACCTGGCTGCCGCTGACGCCCAGGTAGATACCCAGTTCGCCCGGTACCCGGGGCAGGAAGTAGCTGCCGCCGACATCCGGGAAGTAACCGATGCCCACCTCGGGCATGCCCAGGCGGCTGCGTTCGGTGACGATGCGCAGGTCGCAGCCCTGGGCCAGGCCCATGCCGCCGCCGAGGGTGAAGCCGTCCATCAGCACCAGCACCGGCTTGCGGTAGCGGTGGATGCACAGGTCCAGGGCGTATTCCTCGACGAAGAAGTCCTCGTGCAGCTTCTCGCCGGCCTTGTAGCTGTCGTGCAGCGAGCGGATATCGCCACCGGCGCAGAAGCCCTTGGGGCCCTCGCCACGCAGCATCACGGCGTGCACCTGCGGATCCTGGGCCCATTGGTCGAGGTGGCGCTGCAGGCTGCGTACCATGTCCAGGGTCAGGGCGTTGAGGCCGGTGGGGCGATTAAGGGTGAGGTGGCCAATGTGGTTGCGGACCTCGGCCAGTACCTGATCCGTTGCCGAGGGTTGAGCGTGCGCGGTCATCGCGGTCTCCCTGCTTTGTTATTGATTTTCCAAGTGAAGTCCTGGAATGCGCGGGCGGATCGAACGATCCTGTCATGCAAAATTACCCTGCACAATTGGCAAATCTGCAGGGTTACCCTGCATTTTTGTCGCCATGCGCATTCCAAGTCTGATGCAGCACTGTAGCAACTCCACGCCCCCTGTAGGAGCGGCCTTGTGCCGCGAAAGGGCCGCAAAGCGGCCCCAGGATTTCAATACTGATGCGAAGGTCGCCGGGGCCGCTTGCGGCCCTTTCGCGGCACAAGGCCGCTCCTACAGGGGGACGTGCAGCAATTGAGACTGGCTCCTCACCCCGAAGGGTGATAGCCGCCCCGTCCCCCCCATGAAACAATCCCGCCCAGCACTCACCCTGGCGGGGACAACAACAATGAGCAACGCCCAGCTGAATTCGCCCGACTGGTACGCGCAGATGGCCCGCGTGGTCGACGCCATTGGCACGCCCGGCTTCGTCGAGGCGTTGTTCGCTGCCCTCAACCAGCTGGCGCCGTGCCAGGCCATCACGGTGTTCCTGTACCCGCGCAAGGGCTTGCCGTCGGCGCTGTTCGCCAAGGACGACGAGGGGCCCTGGCTGCCCGAGGGCAATGTGCAGAAGTACCTCGAAGGCTACTACCTGCTGTGCCCGTTCTACCGCGCCTGCATGGACGGCATGCCCGCCGGCTGCTACCGCCTGAGCGATGTCGCGCCCGATCATTTCAAGCGCAGCGAGTACTACACCTCCTTCTACCAGCATGCCCACCTGGAGGACGAACTCAACTACCTGGTGCCGCTGGACGCCCAGCTGACCATCGCCGTGGCCCTGGGCAGCACCCGGCGCCTGGGCAGTCGCCAGGTGGCCGAGCTCAAGTGCATCGCCGCCTGGGTGGTGGCGGTGGTGCGCCGCCACTGGGGGCAGCTGGATGCCGAGGCCCTGGGCGGGCGCTTTGAAAGCGCGCTGGGGCGGCAGATCAACGCCGCGCTGAACAACTTCGGCTCGTCCTTGCTCACCGAGCGTGAGTGCCATATTGCCCAGTACCTGCTGCGCGGCCATTCCACGCGTTCGCTGGCCGAGCGCCTGGGCATCAGCGAAGACACGGTCAAGACCCACCGCAAGAACCTCTACGCCAAGCTCGATATCGCCACCCAGGCCGAGCTGTTCTCGCTGTTCATCGCCTCGCTGGCCCAGGCCCAGGAAGGCCTGAGCAAGGACCCGCTGGAAAGCTACCTGCGACGGCGCTGAACCACCGTTTCACCTCATCCAGACAACGACAATCACCGGCCCCGCGTGTGGCCGGAGGGGAGACCTGCGTGCATACGAAAAGCGATTGGCAGCAGCGCGCTGCACAGCAAAGCTTCATCACCACCGCGTTGATCGACGGCCGCCCGGTGACGGCCCGCGACGGTGCCACCTTCGCCGCCATCAACCCGGCGACCGAGCGCTGCCTGGCCCAGGTCGCCGCCTGCGCCGACCATGAAATCGACCAGGCGGTGCGGGCCGCCCGCCGTGCCTTCGAGCACGGCCCCTGGGCACGCATGGCGCCTGCCGAGCGCAAGCGCGTGCTGCTGCGCCTGGCCGAGCTGATGCTGGCCCACCGCGAGGAACTGGCGCTGCTTGACTCGCTGAACATGGGCAAGCCGGTGATGGACGCCTACAGCATCGACGTGCCCGGTGCTGCGCATGTGTTCGCCTGGTATGGCGAGGCGCTGGACAAGCTCTACGACCAGGTCGCGCCGACCGCCGCCAGCGCCGTGGCAATGATCAGCCGCGAGGCGTTGGGCGTCATCGGCGCGGTGGTGCCGTGGAACTTCCCGTTGGACATGGCCGCCTGGAAGGTCGCCCCGGCACTGGCCGCAGGCAACAGCGTGGTGCTCAAGCCCGCCGAGCAGTCGCCATTCTCGGCCCTGCGCCTAGCGGAGCTTGCATTGCAGGCGGGGTTGCCGGAAGGCGTGCTCAACGTGGTGCCGGGCCTGGGTGAAACCGCGGGCCGCGCCCTGGGGCTGCACCCGGACGTGGACTGCCTGGTGTTCACCGGCTCCACCCAGGTGGGCAAGTACTTCATGCAGTACTCGGCGCAGTCCAACCTCAAGCAGGTGTGGCTCGAATGCGGCGGCAAGAGCCCGAACCTGGTGTTCGACGACTGCCGCGACCTCGACCTGGCAGCGCAGAAAGCGGCGTTCGGCATCTTCTTCAATCAGGGCGAGGTGTGCTCGGCCAACTCGCGGCTGTATGTGCAGCGCTCGATCCATGACGAGTTCGTCGAGCGCCTGCTGCGCCAGGCCCGTGAGTGGCTGCCGGGCGACCCGCTGGATCCGGCCAGCCGCGCCGGCGCCATCGTCGATGCAGGGCAGGCCGCGCGCATCGAGGCGGCCATCGCCCAGGGCCGGGCCGAGGGCGCGCGCCTGCTGTGCGGCGGCGAGCGGCTGAGTGTCAACGGCTCGCAGAACTTCATCACGCCAACGATCTTCACCGATGTGCGCCAGGACATGGCCCTAGCCCGCGAGGAGATCTTCGGCCCGGTACTGGCGGTCAGCGCCTTCGATGACGAGGAGCAGGCCATCGCCTTGGCCAATGACAGCGTCTACGGCCTGGCCGCGTCGGTCTGGAGCGACGACCTCAACCGCGCCCACCGCGTGGCCCGGCGGCTCAAGGCCGGCACGGTGTCGGTCAACACCGTCGACGCCCTGGACGTGACCGTGCCGTTCGGCGGCGGGCGCCAGTCGGGCTTTGGCCGCGACCTCTCGCTGCATTCGTTCGACAAGTACACCCAGCTCAAGACCACCTGGATCCAGCTGCGCTGACATTCACCCGAGGAGAACAACAATGAACGCACCTTTTGCGCCCAAACGCGACACCCGCGACTACCAGGCCAGCGACGCCGCCCACCACATCCACGCCTTCCTCGACCAGAAGGCGCTCAACGCCGAGGGGCCACGGGTCATCACCCGGGGTGAAGGCCTGTACCTGTGGGACAACGACGGCCGCCGCTACCTGGACGGCATGTCCGGCCTGTGGTGCACCCAGCTCGGCTATGGCCGCAAGGACCTGACCGCCGCCGCCGCCGCGCAGATGGACCAGCTGGCGTACTACAACATGTTCTTCCACACCACCCACCCGGCGGTGATCGAACTGTCCGAGCTGCTGTTCAGCCTGCTGCCGGGCCACTACAGCCACGCCATCTACACCAACTCCGGCTCCGAGGCCAACGAGGTGCTGATCCGCACTGTGCGTCGCTATTGGCAGGTGGTCGGCCAGCCGAGCAAGAAGATCATGATCGGCCGCTGGAATGGCTACCACGGCTCGACCCTGGCGGCCACGGCGCTGGGCGGGATGAAGTTCATGCACGAGATGGGCGGGCTGATCCCGGACGTTGCGCATATCGACGAGCCGTACTGGTTCGCCGCGGGCGGCGAGCTGACCCCGGCCGAGTTCGGCCGACGCTGCGCCCTGCAACTGGAGGAGAAGATCCTCGAGCTGGGCGCCGAGAACGTTGCCGGTTTCATTGCCGAGCCGTTCCAGGGCGCCGGCGGCATGATCTTCCCGCCCGAGAGCTACTGGCCCCAAATCCAGCGCATCTGCCGCCAGTACGATGTGCTGCTGTGCGCCGACGAGGTGATCGGCGGTTTTGGTCGCACCGGCGAATGGTTTGCCCACCAGCACTTCGGTTTCGAGCCCGACACCCTGTCCATCGCCAAGGGCCTGACCAGTGGCTACGTGCCCATGGGCGGGCTGGTGCTGAGCAAGCGCATCGCCGAGGCGCTGGTGGAGCGGGGCGGGGTATTCGCCCACGGCCTGACCTATTCCGGTCACCCGGTGGCAGCAGCGGTGGCGGTGGCCAACCTCAAGGCCCTGCGCGACGAAGGCATTGTGCGCCAGGTCAAGGACGACACCGGGCCATACCTGCAGCGCATCCTGCGCGAGGTATTCGCCGATCACCCGCTGATCGGCGAGGTGCAGGGCGCCGGTCTGGTGGCGGCGCTGCAGTTCGTCGAGGACAAGGCCACGCGCAAGCGCTTCGCCAACGAGAACGACCTGGCCTGGCAGTGCCGCACCTTCGGTTTTGAGGAAGGGGTGATCATTCGCTCGACCCTGGGGCGCATGATCATGGCGCCGGCGCTGGTGGCCAGCCGAGGCGAGCTGGATGAGCTGGTGGAGAAGACCCGTATTGCGGTGGATCGGGTGGCGGGGATGGTTGGCAGACGCTGAGTCTGGCTTGAGATCCTGGGGCCGCGTTGCGGCCCTTTCCGGCCGGTCCGACGCCTCGGCAAGGCCGCTCCTGCAGGGGTACGCGATCCGGGTAGGAGCGGCCTTGCGCCGCGAAAGGCCTGACTTATGATTATCCAGCGTTGTCAGACAGTGCCTTCAACACCGTCATTGCGCTCTGGGCATCGTCCACGCCGACAAAGATGTGGTCATGGTAATAGGCCGCCACTACGTTGCAGCTGATGCCCGCCTTGCCCAGCGCGGTGGCGAACGCCGCAGTCAGGCCCACGGCCTCGAGGGAAGAGTGGACGGTCAGCGTGATCCAGGCGCAGACATAGGTGTAGGGCAGCTGCATCGCGTCCGCGACCGTTCGCTCCAGGATGACCGTCCAGCCTTCGCGCTCCCTGAAGCTGCCTACAATGTTCAGGTCTTGCAGCTGCGAGGCGTCAGTGACCGTGGCAAAGACATATTCGCCATCATTGAGTTCGGGCCTCATGGACTGGAGAAGTTTTTCAATCGAGGTTTCGCCATGCATCGCCTGGGCTCCTTGAATTGTGAGTCGGCAGTCTAGAGCGTTCACCGGGGGCGAATGAAATTAGCATTGCACGCAGGGCATTAGGACAATCGATTTCGCCGCTCAGCGCCACGCTGCCAGGCGTACCAGCGCGGGCAGCAGCAGCGCCCAGATCGGCGCCAGCAGCAGGGCGGTGGTGACCGCGCCCAACGGCAGGTCAACCTGCGTCAACCGGGCACCGGCCAGATAGGCCAGCGGCCCGCCCAACGCACCCAGCACCGCCCCGCGCCAGAACGGCTGGCCGGCCCAGGCCAGGCTATGGCGCAGGCCGCTGGCCAACACCAGCCACATCAAAACCAGCCACACGGGTAGCGGACGGCTGTCGAAAGTAAACACGCCAATCGCGCCCAACAGGCTGTCCACCAGGCAGCCGGCCAGCGTCACGCGCAGTAGCGCCCAAGCCTCGCCAGGGCGATCCTGGCAGAGGTATACATGCACCGCCATGACCGGCGGCACCACCAGCAGCAACCCGGGCCATCGGGCGCCGAGCACGCACAGCCACCAGCCGGCCTGCAGCCACAGGGCATTGGCGATCAGCCAGCCACGGCGCATGGGTCAGTGCCCGGGCAACGGAGCGCGCCGTGCCAGGGGAGCTGCCCACAGCAACTGGGCGACGCCGATGGCGCGCTCCTCGAAACCGCCCTGGCAGTAGCACAGGTAGTACTCCCACAGGCGCTGGAACATTTCGTCGTAGCCGAGCGCCGTCAGCACACCGCGGGCCTGGCGCAGGTTGTCGCGCCAGTGCCGCAGGGTGCGGGCGTAGTCCAGGCCGAAGTCCTCCAGGTGCACGAGGTTCAGTCCTGTCTGGCGGCTGGCGGTGTCGAGCAGCACGCTCAGCGACGGCAGGGCGCCGCCGGGGAAGATGTAGCGCTGGATGAAGTCCACCGAGCGACAGGCCTGGGCATAGCGCTGGTCGCGGATGGTGATGGCCTGCAGGAGCATCAGCCCGTCGGGCTTGAGCAGCGTAGCGCACTGGCGAAAGTACACAGGCAGGTAACGGTGGCCGACGGCCTCTATCATCTCGATCGAGACCAGTTTGTCGAAGGTGCCCGCCAGGTCGCGATAGTCCTGGCGCAACACCGTCACACGGTGCTCCAGCCCCAGCGCCTGGACGCGCTGCAGGGTGAAGGCGTACTGGGCCTCGGAGAGCGTCGTGGTGGTGACCCGGCAGCCGTGCCGGGTCGCGGCGTGGATCGCCAGGCTGCCCCAGCCGCTGCCGATCTCCAGCAGGTGATCCTGCGCACGCAGTTCGAGTTTGCGGCAGATCTGCTCCAGCTTGTTCAGCTGGGCCTGCTCCAGGGGTTGCTCGGGGTGTTCGAACCGGGCCGCCGAGTACATCATGGTCGGGTCGAGCAGGTGTTCGAACAGGACGTTGCCCAGGTCGTAGTGGGCCAGGATATTGCGTTTGGCGCCGCGCCGGTTGTTGCGGTTCAGGCGATGCAGCAGGCGCAGCAGGGGGCGACCCAGACGCGCCAGGCCACCCTCCAGGGCGTCCAGTACCTCCAGGTTGGCCACGAACAGCCGGGTCACGGCCGCCAGGTCCGGGCTGTGCCAGTAGCCATGGATGTAGGCTTCGCCGGCACCGATCGAGCCATTGCCGGCCACCAGGTTCCAGGCCGCGCCTTCAAGGATCTCCACTTCGGCCTGCAACGGGCTGTCGGTGTCGCCGAAGCTCCATTGCCGTCCCCGCTCGCGCAGCCGCAGGTGGCCGTGGCGTAGCTTGCCCAGTTGCGCCAGCACCGCGCTGCGGGCCAGTCCACCCAATAGCGGTGTGAGGCCTGCAGATTTGCTAACGCTCAGGGTGGGGTTCGACATGGTCGGGCTCCTCGCGGCGATGGCCGAGCGCCAGGGTGCCCTGGCTGGCGGTATGGTCGTGAACGGGGACACGCTTGAACAACAGGCGCAGGGCTTGCCAGTAGATGGCCGAGACGGTGCGCAGGCTCATCCAGGGGAAGGACAGCAGGTAGCGATGCAGCGCGGCGCGGTCCAGCGGCTGGCGGCGCACGGCGAGGTCGGCTTCGAAGACCTTCTGGCCGTCTTGCCAGTTCTCCATGTGCACGTGAATCCGCTGCGTATCCAGATGGAAGTGCAGGTGGTAGTCCATGGCCATCGGCAGGAAGGGCGATACGTGAAAGGCCTTGGCCATGGTGAACGGTTGCTCGAGGCCGTCCCGCACCGGCAGCACATAGTGGAAGCGCTCGCGCCATGGCGTGTTGCGCACTTCCAGCAGAATCGCCGCCAACTGCTCGTCGCGGTCATGGCAGAAGTACAGGCTCACCGGATTGAACGACAGCCCCCAACTGCGCAACTGTGTCAGCAGGCGCACCGGGCCTTCGGGAACCTGGCCGGTGGCCTGGCCGACCAGTCGGCGGGCGGCCTGGGCCAGCGGCTCGCCCTTGCCGGTCAGCGCCGGCAGGTAGTCGGTCTCGCGCCAGCTCAAGGGCGCCAGTCGCCAGCGCCCCACCCAGCGCGACAGGCCCAGCAGCCGGGCCTGCTCGTCGAGGTCCAGGTAGAACATGCCGATCCGGTAGCGGAAGGCATGCGACCGGGGCCCCAGGCGTCGATGGCTGACCCAGCCCGGGCACAGGCTGCTGTTCACAATTGCTCTCCGAAGTGTTCGGCGACCTTGAGCGCACTGACCACGCCGTCTTCGTGAAAGCCGTTGCCCCAGTAGGCGCCGCAGTAGTAGCTGTGGTGCTGGCCCTGCAGCTCGGCCTGGCGGGCCTGGGCGGCGGTGGCGGCGAGGCTGTATTGAGGGTGGGCGTACTGGTAGCGGGCGATGATCTGCGCCGGGTCTACACGTGAGGTCTGGTTGAGGCTGACGCAGAAGGTCACCGGGGCCTGGATGCCCTGCAGGATGTTCATGTTATAGGTCAGCGCGGCTGGGGCCTGTTCGGGGCCGCCCAGGCGGTAGTTCCAGCTGGCCCAGGCCTTGCGCCGGCGCGGCAGCAGGCGGGTGTCGGTGTGTAGCAGCACATCGTTGCTGGCGTAGGTGATGGCCCCAAGCACCGCGCGCTCCTGGGCGCTGGGTGCTTCCAGCAGGGCCAGGGCCTGGTCGCTGTGGCAGGCGAACACCACGTTGTCGAAGCGCTCACTACCGGCCTTGCCGTGCAGGGTGACGCCGCCTTCGTCGCGGCTCACCCGGTCGACTTTGCACGCCAGGCGAATGCGCTCGGCGAACGGTCGGCACAGCGGTGCGACATAGCTGCGCGAACCACCCTCGACGACCCGCCACTGCGGACGCCGGTTGACCGACAGCAGCCCATGGTTGCGACAGAAACGCACGAAGAACTGCAGGGGGAAATCGAGCATGTCCGCCCGTGACATCGACCAGATTGCCGAGCCCATCGGCACGACGTAGTGCTCGATAAAGCGCCGGCCATAGCCCTGTGCCTGGAGGTAACCGCCCAGGGTGGTGGACGGGTCGATGCGCTCGCGGTCCAGGTCGGCCAGGGCCTGGCGGTTGAAACGCAGGATGTCGCGCAGCATGCCCCAGAACCCCGGCGACACCAGGTTGCGCCGTTGCGCGAACAGGGTGTCGAGGTTGTGGCCGTTGTATTCGAGGCCGCTGTCCGGGTCATGCACCGAGAAGCTCATCTGGGTCGGACGCGAGGCGACCCCAAGCTGGTCGAGCAAGCGGATGAAGTTCGGGTAGGTCCAGTCGTTGAACACGATGAAGCCGGTGTCCACTGCGTGGCGCTCGCCGTGCCAGGGCACTTCGACGGTATGGGTGTGGCCACCGATCCAGTCCTCGGCCTCGAACACCGTGACTTCGTGGCGGCGCGACAGCAGGTGGGCGCAGGTCAGGCCGGCGATGCCGCTGCCTATGATCGCGATGCGCATGGCGGGCTATTCCTGTGGCCGTCTTGCCAGGCGTCGACCCAGCGCCAGGCGCCAACGCGGCGGCAGCGCGCCGAGCAGGCGCAGGACCAGGGTGAACGCAGCGGGGAAGTTGATTTCCAGCGGCCGCCCGGGCAGGCGCCGGGCGATATGGCGGGCGGCGCGCTGCGCCGTCCAGCGCTGAGGCATGGGGAAGTCGTTGCGCCGGGTCAGGGGCGTATCGACGAAGCCGGGGCTGACCAGGGTGACATCGATGCCTTCATTGGCCAGGTCGATGCGCAGCGATTCGATCAGGTAACGCACGGCGGCCTTGGATGCGCCATAGGCGCCGGCCCGGGGCAGGGCGAGCCAGGCCACCGAACTGCCCATCACCACCACATGCGGGCGCTCGCCACGGCGCAGCATGGGCAGGGCGATGGCCAGGCAATGACACAGGCCCAGCAGGTTGGTGCGCACCACGCGCTCGACCAGGTCAGGGTCGAATCGACCCGGCTCCAGGTATTCACAGGTCCCGGCGTTGAGGATCACGCCATCGAGTGCGCCCCAGGCTTGCTGCAGTTCCCCGGCGATCAACGCCAGCCGTTCGCGGTCGTCGATATCGCCAAGGGCCGCCAGCGCCTGCCCGGGAAAACGTTCGACCAAGGGCGCCAGGCGCTCGGCGCAGCGGCCTCCCAAGGCTACCTGGTGCCCCTGTTCCAGCAGTTGCGCGGCCAGCGCCGCGCCGATGCCGCTGCTGGCGCCGGTCAGCCAGTAGCGGCTCATGCCAGCCGACCCTTGAGCCAGCGGATGGCGCCGCCCATGACCGGGACATGTTCATAGAGCAGGGCACCGGCGTCGAAGTAATCCTGGTGAACCTGTACCCGCTGCTGCCATTGCAGATGGCTGCAGCCCTGCAGGCTGATGGGCCGGCCACCGGCCAGACGTGGATGGCGAAAGTGCAGGGTCCAGCGCAGGTAACCCTGCCCGGGCCGGACCTCGTCGGCGCCGGTGAAGGCATAGCGGATGTCGTGGGCGTTGGCGTAGAGCTGGGCGAAGTACGCCTTCAGGGCCGGCAGGCCATCGACCCGGTGCAGCGGGTCGCGAAAGCTGACATCTTCGCTGTACAGGTTTTCCAGCGAGTCCAGGTTGCCCCGGTGCAGGCGGGCGAAGCATTCGGCGAACTGCTGCAGGTAGTCTGACATGCGCGGCTCCGGGAAATCCTGTACAACGATGGCGAGTTGTACAGGTATGACTGAAGCCTAGGACTAAAATTGTACAAATACAATCTTCTTGTACAGCTTTTGCCGTCAGCGTCCGGCTGCCGCCAGCGCCTCGCGCAAGCGCGCGACCTCCGCTTCCAGTTCGCGCACTTTCTCCTCGGCGGCCACCTGGGCCGTGACATCGCGCTGGATACCGATGTAGTAGGTCAGTTGGTCGGCTTCGTTGCGCACCGGGGTAATCGACAGCTCGTTCCAGAACGGGCTGCCATCCTTGCGGTAGTTGCGCAGCACCTGGCGGCAGGGGTGGCCGGCGCGGATCGCCTGGCCGATGGCGGCGACGCCCGGCTGGTCATGGTCGGTGCCCTGGAGAAAGCGGCAGTCCTGGTAGAGGATGTCGTCCGTGGCGTAGCCGGTGAGCCGTTCGAAGGCCGGGTTTACGTAGATGAGAATGCTGTCGTTGCCCTCCTGTTCGGCGACGACGATGCCATCGTTGGACTGCTCGACCATCAGTTGCAGGAGTTTCGCGTTGATCATGGAGCTCACCTGTCGGATCGTGTGTGCGAATGCGCAGCGTAGCTTCCGTGCGAGAACCTCGGGCGCGTGTGCCGACCATGATGACCCAAGCAGGCTCGCCGCAACAGGTACCCATGGGGTTAGAATGTGTCTTCACCCATTCGAACCCTGGCCATGACCGACGCCCCTTCCTTCGACTTGCTGCCCATGCGCGACGTGGTCAGCCTGACCGGCATCAACCCCGTGACGTTGCGCGCCTGGGAGCGCCGCCATGGCCTGATCAGTCCGCAGCGCACCGAAGGCGGGCACCGGCTGTACACGGCCAGGGATGTCCAGCGCATTCGCGACATTTTGCGTTGGACCGGCAATGGCGTGCCTATCAGCAAGGTTGGCGGGTTGCTCGCCGGCCAGCCCGAAGCGCCCCCCGCGCAGGACGATGCCTTTCACGACTGGCGCCAGGCCGTTGTCCGGGCGACCAAGGCGTTCGACGCACAGGCGCTGGAAGGCATTCACGGGCAGTTGTTCACGCTGTTGCCCAAGGCCTCGGTGATGCACGAGGTGTTCATGCCGGTGTGGCGCGAGCTGGCCGAAGGTGAGGCTTTCGGCGAGCGCAGCCAGTGGCTGTTCCTGGACACTTTCCTGCGCGCCCGTCTGCTGCTGCGCCTGCACATGAACCAGGCCGATGCGCCACGGGTGCTGCTGGCCGGCGCCGAGGGCCTGGCCGAGCTGCAGTTGCTGTGTGCCGGCCTGCTGCTGAGTGATCGGCGCCAACGCATCGAGGTGCTGGGGTGTGGCCAGCCGCTGGAGGAGCTGGCGCTGGTGTGCAGGGCAATCCAGCCGGCGGTGCTGGTGGTTGCGGTGCGGGGGCCGGTAAGCGCGGCCTTGGCGAAACGACTGCGTTCGTTGCAGATGGAGATCGCTTGCCCGCTGGCGCTGGTGGGCGAGGGGCTGGGGGCGTCGCAGGTTGTGTTGCAAGGTATTCCGGTGTGTCTGCTGGATGAGTGTGATCCTCAGGCGCCCGGCATGCTTGATGCGTTGATCAGGGGCGCCTTGGACCTGTGATGGCTACCTACAGCGCCTTCATCTCCGCAATATCCCGCGCCACCTGATCCGCGGAGCGGTCGAACATCGCCTGTTCCTGCGCATCCAGCGGCAGCTCGATCACCCGCGTGATGCCCGCGTCCGAGAGCACGCAGGGAACCCCCATGGCGATATCCGTGCGTCCATACTCGCCCTCGAGAATCGCGACCGCCGGCAGGATGCGGCTGCGCCCGTTGGCAATCGCATCCACCATCTGCGCGATCGCCACGCCCGGCGCATCGCAGGCGCTGCCGACCTTCTTCAGGGCAAGGATCTCGCCGCCACCTTTACGGGTACGCTCAACGATCTGCTCGATCTGCTCACTGGACAGCAAGTGCGCCAGCGGCACCGCACCGACCATGCAATAACGCATCAAAGGCACCATGCTGTCGCCGTGCCCGCCCAGGACCAGCGCCGTGATATCCCGTGCCGAAAACCCGGTCTGCTCGGCGATGAAACATTTCATGCGCGCGGTATCCAGCACCCCCGCCTGGCCGAACACCTTGTCGCGGCCCAGTCCACTCAGGCTCCAGGCCCGGTAGGTGAGCACGTCGACCGGATTCGACACCACCAGCACCGTCGCGGTTGGCGCCTGCTGTTTCACATCGCGCATGATGCCGTCGAGTATCGGCAGGTTGATGGCCAGGACATCCTGGCGCGACTGGCCAGGCTTGCGCGGCACGCCCGCAGTGATCACCACCAGATCGGAACCCTGCAGCAATTGCGCATCCGACCCGCCGTGCACCTTGGTATCGGACCCGGACTCCACCGCCGCCTGCCAGACATCCAGCGCCTTGCCCTGCGCCAGTTCACCCTGGACGTCGATCAGCGCCAGTTCACGGCAGAGCGCGTCCCGGGCGATGACCTGGGCCGCTGCCTCACCGACGATACCGGCACCCACGATTGATAGTTTGTTCACCTCGCACCTCCTAGTGGCTCGCGTTACCCGCAACACGCGCGCCTGTACAGGGAAGTATTGCCTGCCCGGGCGAAAAGGCTACCCGAGGTGGAGCCCTGTGGGCCCTTGGAGCCATCCCTTTCAAGGTTTTTGCGTTTTTTGGGATATGGCCGCTCTAATTCAAGATTGCCGGGGTCGCTTTGCGACCCTTTCGCGGCACAAGGCCGCTCCTACAGGCGAACGCGCCCCCCTGTAGGAGCGGCCTTGTGCCGCGAAAGGGCCGCAAAGCAGCCCCGGCGATTCGAAGCCGGACGCCAATTCAGAGCACTTTGACCGCCCGCCCGATGAACTGCACAGGCCCGTTCGGACGTCCGCTTGCAGAGCCACCCGCATTCTCCAGGGTCAGCTCGAACAACTGGTTGGGCTCTACCGCAGGCAGGCGCTCCAGCGGCACGGTGACCTGCTCCCCAGGTTTGATCAGCCCAAGCGAGATTGGTGCTGGCCACTGTTCACCCTTGGTCCAGAACTGCAGGACCTTGCCTCCCGGGACCTCGGACTTGCCCAAGGGAATCAGCTGGACCTGATCAGCGCCACGGGCCTGGACCACCCAGCCAGGTGCCTGGGTGGCAGGCGCCACCAGCACGACCATATAGGTGGTGGCAGGCGACTGTACCGTCAGCAGTGCAAGACCCAGTAACAGACTGGCTGCAAGGCCGGCACCGGCCAGCCCTTGCCACAGCCCCAGGCGTCGCCACCATGAGGGCTGGGCAGGGCGGTCGCCCAGGCTACGGTTGATCCGTTGCCACAGTCGGGGACTGGGCGCAAGTGGCGTGGCCAGCGCGTTCAAGCCCAGCAGTCGCTGCTCCCAAGCGTCCACGGCGTCACGCAAGGCACGGTCGCTGTCCAGGCGCTTGAGCACGGTCTCCTGCTGTTCGGCCGACAACGTGCCTAGCACGTACTCCCCGGCCAGTTGCTCGAGGTCATCGGTGCTTTCGTTACCCGGCTCGTTGGTCATCCCATGCACTCCCGCAGCGCCTTGAGGCTGCGTTTGATCCACGACTTG
Source organism: Pseudomonas sp. DVZ6 (assembly GCF_024259445.1). Classification (NCBI taxonomy): domain Bacteria; kingdom Pseudomonadati; phylum Pseudomonadota; class Gammaproteobacteria; order Pseudomonadales; family Pseudomonadaceae; genus Pseudomonas; species Pseudomonas sp. DVZ6. The sequence continues at coordinate 60,403 of NZ_JANCLM010000021.1, read as the reverse complement.
ACCGTGCCCAGCGGGGTGTCGAGCAGGCGGGCGATCTCGGCATGGCTGCAGCCGTCGACGTAAGCATGCAGGATGCACTTGCGCGGCGCGGCGTCGAGCTGGTCGAGGCAGCGGTGAATCCTCGGTGCATCGGCCTGCAAGGTCATGTCATCGTGATAGGGCGCGATATCGACGGTGGCAACATCGTCGATCACCACTTCTCGGCGGGTATCGCGTATGAAATTCAGGGCCAGGTGCCGGGTCAGGCTGTACACCCAGCCACGCGCCGAGCCTCGGGCCGGATCAAAGCTGGCCGCGCGAGTCCAGATGCGGATGAAGGCGTCATGGACGATGTCCTCGGCGGTGGCGTGGTCGCGGGCGATGCGCCGGGCCACGCCGAGCAGCCGGGCACCCTCCTGGTCGTAAAGCGCCTGCAGGGCGCCGCGATCGCCCCTGGCACAGGCCTGGAGACAGCGCTCGTAGTCGAATGGCGTCGTGGGCAGGTTCAAGGTCGGGCCGATCCTCATGCTACCGGGAGCCCCGGCCGGTCGGCCGGGGACTGTCGATGAGCGTAGCTCAAGGGTGCTGGCGCGCCTTGCGCGCAGGCCCTCAGTTGGCGGCCCAGAAGATGTAGTCGGCCTGGTACTTGACGATCTGCTTCTCGCCCTTGTTCTGCGCCGTGCAGGCGGTCTGCGGGGCGACACCGCCACGGGTGGCCAGGCGCTGGACGAAGCTGACGCCGCTCATGGCGCCCTTGCCCTCGGCGGGATTGGCCTTGACCAGCTGGTACGGCAGGTCACCCTTGGCCGCCGGGGCGATGGCCAGCTGGGTGCCGGTGATCTTCGAGCCGTCCTTGGCCTGCCAGGTGGCGGGCGGGCCGAAGTAGTCGCCCACGGTCTTGCCGGCCCGGTCCTTGAGCACGGCCTTCGGGCCGACGAAGGTCCATTCGGTCTGGCCGGGGGCGTCGGCCTTGTCGCGGCATTCGTAGGTGATTTCGCCGACACCGACGGTTTCCAGCGCCACCTTGTGGCCGTCCGGCACCTTGACGGCATCGGGGACCCCGGTCTGGGCGTGGGCGGTCGGCACCAGCATGGCCAGGGCGAGGCCGCAGGCGGTCAGGAACGAAACGTGTGCGATGTTCATCGAGCGATCTCCTGGTGGGGGCATGGCAGGGCATTCAGTTGTTGCCCTGAGTTGAATACCCACCAGAACGGGATCTGGATGCACTCAAGCGTAAAAAGAGAGACCTGGCCGACGGAGCGCAAGGTGGCCAGCAGTCTTCCTCCGATGTCGAGCGCTCATCGGGGAATGGCGTTTCTTTACGCTTTCTTTATGCCGGCCTTTGCAGCTTGAGAAGATACTGGCGCGGTTTTTCTGCCCCCCCCAGCCTGCCTGCCCGCATTCAGTGTTTACGCGATACTGACGAGACGTTACCTGTGAGCCAATCCGCAACCGTTGAAAACCCGTCCCACGCCAACAAAAGCACGGGCGTCGGCCTGCTGGTCGCCGCCGTCGGCGTCGTCTATGGCGACATCGGCACCAGTCCCCTGTACACGCTCAAGGAGGTGTTCTCCGGCCATTTCGGCGTGCAGGCCAACCTTGAGGGGGTGCTGGGCATCCTGTCGCTGGTGTTCTGGTCGTTGATCTGGGTGGTTTCGGTAAAGTACGTCCTGTTCATCCTGCGCGCCAGCAACCAGGGCGAGGGCGGGATCATGGCGCTGACCGCGCTGGCCAGGCGGGCGGCACGTCCTTATCCGCGGCTGAGCAAGGTGCTGGTGCTGCTGGGGCTGTTCGGCGCGGCGCTGTTCTACGGCGACAGCATGATCACCCCGGCCATCTCCGTGCTGTCGGCGGTGGAGGGCCTGCAGTTGGGCATCGACGGCATCGAGCACTGGGTCGTGCCCCTGGCGGTGGTGGTGTTGGTCGGGCTGTTCATCATCCAGAAGCACGGAACCGCGCGCATCGGCATCCTGTTCGGGCCGGTGATGGTGCTGTGGTTCGTGGTGCTGGGGGCGCTAGGCATCCATGGCATCGTGCAGCGGCCCGAGGTGCTGCAGGCGCTGAACCCGTCCTGGGCGGCGCACTTCTTCGTCGCCCATCCGGGCATCGGCGTGGCGATTCTGGGTGCCGTGGTGCTGGCCTTGACCGGTGCCGAGGCGCTTTATGCCGACATGGGGCACTTCGGCCGCAAGCCGATTTCCCGCGCGTGGTTCATCCTGGTGCTGCCGGGCCTGGTGCTCAACTACTTCGGCCAGGGTGCGCTGATCCTCGACAACCCGGCAGCGGTGCGCAACCCGTTCTACCTGCTGGCCCCCGAGTGGGCGCTGCTGCCGATGGTCGCGCTGGCCACCCTGGCTACCATCATCGCCTCGCAGGCGGTGATCTCCGGCGCCTTCTCGCTGACCCGCCAGGCCATCCAGCTGGGCTATGTGCCGCGCATGTTCATCCAGCACACCTCCAGCGAAGAGCAGGGGCAGATCTATATCGGCATGGTCAACTGGGCGCTGATGGTCGGCGTGGTGCTGCTGGTGGTCGGCTTCGAGTCGTCCAGCGCCCTGGCGGCGGCCTACGGCGTCGCGGTGACCGGCACCATGCTGATCACCACGCTGCTGGCCTCGGCGGTGGTGCTGTTGCTATGGAAGACCCCGCGCTGGCTGGCGATTCCCTTGCTGCTGGGCTTTCTGCTGGTGGACGGCCTGTACTTCGCCGCCAACGCGCCGAAGATCCTGCAGGGCGGCGCCTTCCCGGTGATCGCCGGCCTGGCGCTGTTCGTGCTGATGACCACCTGGAAGCGCGGGCGCAGCATCATCGTCGAGCGCCTGGATGAAACCGCCTTGCCGCTGCCCTTGTTCATAGCCAGCGTGCAGGCGCAGCCGCCCCATCGCGTGCAGGGCACGGCGGTGTTCCTTACCGCCCGCTCCGATGCGGTGCCCCACGCGCTGTTGCACAACCTGCTGCACAACCAGGTGCTGCACGAGCAGGTGGTGCTGCTGACGGTGGTGTCGGAGGATTCGCCGCGGGTGACGCAGGACAAGCGCTTCGAGGTCGAGGCGTTCGGCCAGGGCTTCTTCAGGGTCAACCTGCACTTCGGCTTCATGGAGGAGCCCGACGTGCCCCTTGCCCTCAGCCACAGCAGCACGACCGAGCTGGACTTCAGCCCCATGCGCACCACCTACTTCCTGAGCCGGGAAACCGTGGTGCCGACCAAGCGAATCGGCATGGCCAAGTGGCGCGAGCACTTGTTCGCCTTCCTGTTGAAGAATGCCAACAGCAACCTGCGGTACTTCAAGCTGCCGCTGAACCGGGTGATCGAACTGGGGACCCAGGTCGAGATGTGAGGGGGCATCACGGGGCGCCGGTAGCTTACTATCCTGAATGGCATAGCAGGGGTATGGCGAGGAGTGGCAACGCGCGCCGGGCGCCCAGGACGCCGCCAAAAGTGAACAGCTTATTTCCGAGGCAGGACACTAGTGTGAGCTTGAGCGCGCTGGGTGCTCAATTCAAAAGTCCACTTCCATGATTTCAGAACCGATACATTTATCGAAGATTGCGGCCAGAGGGACATCGTTGCCGTAGTAGGATGCGATACATGCATTGACCCATTCTTCACGGTTGGCCAAGTCCCAATTTATAATGTAACCTGCGTTGAATACCAGACATTCAAATAAGTAGCGCTGTGTTCGTCCGTTGCCTTCCCGGAATGGGTGCGCGACGTTCAACGTACCGTAGGATTGCGCAACAGCGGAAACCAGTTTTTCTCGGGAGTACCCTTCAAACCAGTGCGCGTCGGCCATCTTCGAAAATTCTTTCTCGGTTTCGGACTCGATAAACTCTGGACTGCAGAACCTTGTTCCGCCCTTACTGATTGCTAACGTTCGGGTCTCGCCTGCCCAGCTATACACATTGCAGAACAAGGCATGGTGCACCCGCTTCAAAGCGTCGAGGTTGTAGGGCGGCTGGACAAAGTCCATCGTTTGCAAGGCAATTTCGTTGAGGTACCGCTCGGCCTCTTCAAGGTCATCTGCATCTTGCAGATCAAGCAAGTTTATAAGCACGTCGCTACCCGGGTAGCAATCCGGTGCTTGGTCAGTACCGTACTTGTCTCGGCTCAAGCTTTGATGCGTCGGACGGCATGAAGAGCCGCAGCGCGGGTAGGCAGCTTCACTTCGCCATCGGTAGGGGATGGCACAATGCCCTCAAGGCGCAGGCTGGCCGCGAAATTGGATTTTCGATACTTGGCGAAACAAGCTTTCTTGGCTTGCAAACTCAGCTTATCCATCATTTGCCCTCGAGTCATTGCTTGGTAAGTATAACCGATCGCCCTGCAATGGCGCCACGTCAGACCACGACGTTGCCCTTGGACATCACTCAAAGTCTGTCCGGATGCCTCAAGAACATGGCGATTCGTGAAAGCGGAATTGGCGGTATCAGCGGGCATTCATCGGGGTACAACGGTCGGTGATCATGGGCCTCATATCGCCAGCCCTGATACGACATTGACACCTTCCAGCGTCGCAAACGAAATGTCCTTGGCCGTCAGCTCCGAAGTCCGCACCTGCGCGGGCTCGATGTCCGCGGGCTCGAAAAAACGAGTGAAGATGTCCAGGCGGTGGCGCTCGATGGGGTAGGTGATCAGCGTCTGGCTGGCCAGGTCGCCGCGCTCCAGCGCGGGCAGCGGCGTCGTGCAGGCTATCGGTATCGCGCAGGGCGTGCATCGTGCGCAGGTGCGTTGGATTGATCATGAGTGGAATTAAAGATCATCTCAAGAAAAATGAGTTTGTCTCATTGTGGCCGTTTATTGACAATCCCCCCATTGAATTTTTCCTTCGAAGCCGGGCAAGCAGGAAGACTTTTCAGGATCTATTTCGGGAATCAGGGTGCCGGGTCACAATGAATAAAACCTTCACGTTCGCCATTAAAAGTATTCGTTTCGACGAGGACTATCTGCCTGCGGACAACACCCGCATCACCACCAACTTTGCCAACCTGGCCAGGGGCGCGAGCCGCCAACAGAATCTGCGCAACACGCTGGCGATGATCGACAATCGCTTCAATGCCCTGGCGCATTGGGACAACCCCAAGGGTGACCGTTATTCGGTAGAGCTCGATATCGTTTCCGTCGAGATGAAGATCGCGGGTGAACAGGCAGGCGATGCCTTGCCGTTGATTGAGATCCTGAAAACCAGCATTGTCGACCACAAGACCAACGAGCGCATCGAAGGCATTGTCGGGAACAATTTCTCCTCTTACGTGCGGGACTATGACTTCAGCGTGCTGTTGCTGGAGCACAACAAGGGGCAGTCCGGTTTCAGTACGCCGGAGGCGTTTGGCGAGCTGCACGGGAAACTGTTCAAGCGCTTCGTGAATTCGAGCGCTTTCAAGGAACACTTCAACAAGCCGCCGGTCATCTGCCTGAGCGTTTCGAGCAGCAAGACCTACCAGCGCACTGAAAATCAGCACCCGGTCCTGGGTCATGAATACCAGCAGGATGAGTACTCATTGACCGATGAGTACTTCGCCAAGATGGGCCTGAAGGTGCGCTATTTCATGCCGCCGAACAGTGTCGCGCCCCTGGCGTTTTACTTTGCCGGCGACTTGCTGGGTGATTACAGCAATCTCGAGCTGATCAGCACCATCAGCACGATGGACACCTTCCAGAAGATCTACCGCCCCGAGATCTACAACGCGAACTCGGCGGCAGGCAAGTCCTATCAACCCAGCCTGAAACACCAGGACTACTCGTTGACTCGAATTGTCTACGATCGCGAAGAGCGCAGCCGTCTGGCCATAGAGCAAGGCAAGTATGCCGAAGAACAATTCATCAAGCCGTACCACGCCGTGCTGCAGCAGTGGTCCGCTCATCACGCTGTTTGAACGATCGAATACACAAGGCCTTGCGTCATGAAAAAACTACTCCCCACTTCGACTGCCGGCAGCCTGCCCAAACCGTCCTGGCTGGCCCAGCCGGAAACCCTCTGGTCGCCCTGGAAACTGCAAGACGAGGCGCTGGCCGAGGGCAAGCAGGATGCGTTGCGTCTGTCGTTGCACGAGCAACAACTCGCTGGTATCGATATCGTCAGTGACGGTGAGCAGACCCGTCAGCATTTCGTCACCACCTTCATCGAGCACCTCGACGGCGTCGACTTCGAGAAGCGTGAAACCGTCCGCATTCGTGACCGCTACGACGCGAGTGTTCCGACGGTCGTGGGCGCCGTGGCTCGTCAGAAGCCGGTGTTCGTGGAGGACGCCAAGTTCCTGCGTCAGCAAACCTCGCAGCCGATCAAATGGGCGCTGCCAGGCCCCATGACTATGATCGATACGCTGTATGACGCGCACTATAAAAGCCGCGAAAAGCTGGCCTGGGAATTCGCCAAGATCCTCAACGAGGAAGCCCGCGAGCTTGAGGCTGCCGGCGTTGACATCATCCAATTCGACGAACCCGCCTTCAACGTCTTCTTCGATGAAGTGAATGATTGGGGCGTTGCCACCTTGGAGCGGGCGATCGAAGGCCTGAAATGCGAAACGGCAGTGCATATCTGCTACGGCTATGGCATCAAGGCCAACACCGACTGGAAGAAGACCCTGGGTTCCGAGTGGCGCCAGTATGAGGAGGCGTTCCCCAAGCTGCAGAAATCCAAGATCGACATCGTCTCGCTGGAGTGCCACAACTCCCACGTTCCGATGGAGCTTATCGAGCTGATCCGCGGCAAGAAGGTGATGGTCGGGGCCATCGACGTGGCCAACCACGCCATCGAAACCCCGGAGGAAGTGGCCGATACCCTGCGCAAGGCCCTTCAGTTCGTCGACGCCGACAAGCTCTACCCGTGCACCAACTGCGGCATGGCGCCGTTGCCGCGCGCCGTGGCACGCGGCAAGCTCAATGCACTGAGTGCAGGTGCAGAGATCGTGCGCCGAGAACTCGCGAGGTAAAGCCGAGCGCGGTGTGGGAGGGCTGGGGCGTGCAGCTTCGGCCCTTTTTCATAGTTGGCGGGTTGTATCAAATCTTCAGGACCTACTATGTCGCTTCCTTGTATGGCTATCGAGCCGTTGCGCTTTCGCCAAGCGCTCGGGCACTACGCCTCCGGCATCACGGTGATCACCTCGCACAGTGATGGCGAACCGCTTGGCTTTACCTGCCAGTCGTTCTACAGCGTGTCGATGAATCCGCCGCTGGTGTCGTTCAGCGTCATGTCCAGTTCGGCCAGCTATCCCGGAATTCGCCAGGCCGGCCGTTTCGCGGTCAACATCCTGTCAGGCGAGCAGGTCGGGATTTCCAACCAGTTCGCCCGGCGAGGCACGGACAAGTGGCAAGGCATCGACTGGCAGACATCGCCGCTGGGCAACCCGATCATTGCCGGCAGCCTGCACTGGCTCGATTGTGAAATTCACGCCGAACACGCTGCCGGTGATCACCTGATCGTGATTGGCGAGGTGAAGGCGTTGAACGTGCAGGACGCCGACGCCGCGCAGCCACTGCTGTATTTCAAGGGACAGTATCGTAGTCTCGCCGCAGTGGATGCGGCTTGAGTCTTCATTCATCATGCGCGCGATCATGTTACTGCGTCAGGTACAAAGGTTGCGCCTAGGGTGGTGTACAGCACCCACAAAATGCTGCCCCCCATCCACAGACTCGAAACCGCAAGAAGCGTGATCCGCGTTGCACCGCGTTACCGAACCGGCGCTTGATCACGCGAATGGGACTTTCGACCTACAGGCTGTCCGGATCCCCGAAGAACATTTTGACATTCATATAAGTCAAAAGGTTATGAACGGGAAACTGGATTTGTACCCCAGATGTACCCCTTTCAACAGCAGCTACGAGTGGATTCCAGTGGACGCAACGAGGAGGGATCGGTTTCAAACGTGCAATCTCTCACTCACTTGCGTAATTTATGCTTTGGGCTCGTCCCAGTCGCTACGCGTCGCAGCAGTCAGCGCATCCCAGTCATCAGGAGGGTTGCCGCGGCCCAGCATCTTCTCGAATACGGCGTAGGGATCGGATTTGCTGCCTGCGGAGCGTAGGGTATTTTCGTCGTTGACCCATGCATAGACGATGACCTTGGATCTTGAGTCGTAGCGAAAGAACAGCCGAAAGCGCCTGCCGATTTTTGCACGGCGCCAATGTCGGTAGGCGGTGCCCAGCGTATTGCCTTGGCGGAACTCATCACGGCCCGGATCGGCAGGCACAGCCTCCATGATCAGATGGCTCAATGCCCGAAACAGCTTGACGTTGGCGTTGCTCTCAAAACCTTGCGGGTCGTTCTGCTCGGCCCGGGCGGCCGCTTCTTGCAATTTGCGTAGCTGTAACGTCACACCTTCATGGAACAACAGTGTCCAGCCATGTCGCAGCATCAGATCGCGACCTCACCGTCGATATCTTCGTCCAGGTTTACGGAGTGGTTTGCGTTGGCGAGCATGGTTTGCGCCAAGTCTTCCGGCAGAGTGGTGAGGTTGCGGCCGTCTCGGATATCAGCCTCCAGCAAACCCAGGAATGCACCGATGGCAGGGTCTTCGTGGGTGGTTTCTACGCGGCTGACCACGATTTCACCGTTGCGTACGTCGAATGCAATTTTGCCACCTGTGTCTATGCCCAGTAGCTGGCGAACGGATTTTGGCAGCGTGACCTGCCCCTTCGAGGTCAACGTGGCGATTTCGTGGATGGCAGGCATGAGCGTTCTCCCGGATGTGCTGATTGAATGGTAAGGAATATTCCTTACATGGTCAATCTTGGTTTTCTGCTGGTCAAGCATAGGCGGGTAGGACGCTCAGTAGCGCCGCAGGAAGCTTTACACCAATTCCTGGGACACGATCCCTAAAGACTATCGGGGTCCCCAAAGAACATCTGTATCCGCGACCGCAACCACTTCTCCGCCGGATCATTGTCCTGCGCCCCACGCCAGGCCATGTGCAGCTCGAAGGTGCGCACCTCCAGCGGCAGGTCCTCTGCCCGCAACCCACCCGCCGCAGTCAGCGCATCGGCCGTGTAGTCCGGCACCGTGGCGACGATATCGGTCCCCGCCAGCAAACTCCCCAATCCGTTGAACTGCGGCACCGCCAACACCACGTGGCGCTTGCGGCCGATCTCGTCCAGTGCCTCGTCGATGAACCCCGAGAGGTCGCCGGCGAACGACACCAGGGCATGGGGCCGGGCGCAGAAGTCATCCAGGGTGATGCTGCCGGGCATGCTGTCGGCGCGCAGCAGCTTGGGCATGCTGCGGCGCAGCACCTTGCGCTTGGCGTTGGCGGGGAGTTCGTTGGTGTAGCTCACGCCCACCGAGATTTCGCCCGAGGCCAGCAGGGTGGGCATCAGCAGGTAGTTGACCCGGCGCACCACCAGCACGATGCCGGGGGCTTCGGCGCGGATGCGCTTGAGCAGCTGCGGCAGCAGGGCGAATTCGGCATCGTCCGACAGGCCGATGCGGAACACCGCGTTGCTGGTGGCCGGGTCGAACTCGGCGGCGCGGCTGACGGCGGTGGAGATCGAGTCCAGCGCCGGTGACAGCAGGGCGAAGATCTCGTGGGCCCGCGCCGAGGGCTCCATGCTGCGGCCGGTGCGCACGAACAGCGGGTCGTCGAACAGGTTGCGCAGGCGCGACAGCGCGGCGCTGATCGCCGGCTGGCCGAGGAACAGTTTCTCGGCGGCGCGGGTCACGCTGCGTTCGTGCATGAGCGTTTCGAACACGATCAGCAGGTTGAGGTCTACGCGACGCAAGTCGTTACGATTCATTCGATGCGGCTCGCCTGAAGTGGGGCAGGGGTGAATCTTAAGGCCAAAGGCTGGTACCCTGCACCGATTTCCGGGTGCCAATGCACAGATTTGTCAGGGGCCCAATCAATGACAGGCATGTCGACTATTAACAGCCACTGATGGTCCAACCGTGAAAGCCCGGATAAAGTCCGTGGTAATACGAGATTCACACAGGCGAGGTATGCGATGTCCCGCATGATCCGTTTCCACAAGTTCGGCCAGGCCGATGTGCTCCGATGCGAGGAGCAGGCCGAACCGTCCCCGGCTACCGGCGAGGTGCAGATTCGCGTCGAGGCGATCGGCGTCAGCTGGTACGACGTGCTCTGGCGGCAGAACCTGGCGCCGTCCCAGGCGCGGCTGCCGGCCGGCATCGGTCACGAGATGGCCGGCGTGGTCACCGCCGTGGGCGAGGGTGTGGACGATATCGCGGTGGGCGACCGGGTTGCCAGCTTCCCGGCCACCAGCGCCAACGACCACCCTGTGTATGGCGATGTGATCGTCCTGCCGCGCAGCGCCATCACCCGTTACCCGGATGTGCTGACCCCGATCGAGGCCAGCGTGCACTACACGCCGCTGCTGATCGCTTACTTCGCCTTCGTCGACCTGGCGCGGGCCAAGGCCGGGCAGACCGCGCTGGTCACCGACGCCAGCCACTGCGCGGGGCCGGCCTTCGTGCAACTGGGCAAGGCCCTGGGGCTGAAGGTGTTCGCCGCCACCAAGGAGCCCGAACAGCGCGAGTACCTGCTGGGCCTGGGCGCCGACAAGGTGATCGTCACCGAGGAACAGGACCTGCTGATGCAGATCGGCAAGTACACCGATGGCCGTGGCGTGGACATGGTCCTCGACGGCATGGGCGGCCCGCAGATGTCGCTGCTCGGCGATGTCCTGGCGCCGCGTGGCAGCCTGGTGCTGTACGGCCTGCAGGGCGGCAACCAGACGCCGTTCCCGGCCTGCGCGGCGTTCCAGAAGAACATCCAGTTCCATGTGCACTGCATCGGCAACTTCACCGGCAAGCCGGAGCTGGGCATCGCCCAGGACCAGGTGGCCCTGCAGCGGGCGCTGCGCGACATCAACCAGTTCACCGCCGACCAGCTGCTGACGCCGCAGATCATCAAGGTGTATCCGTTCGAGCAGGTGGTCGAGGCGCACCGGCACATGGACGAGTGTCCGTGTGGTGGGCGGGTGGTGCTGGATATGGGTGTGCACTGAAGCCACGTGTGATCCCTGTAGGAGCGGCCTTGTGCCGCGAAAGGGCCGCAAAGCGGCCCCGGCGATTGATGCGTCAACGCTGTAACCTTGAGGCCGCTACGCAGCCCTTTCGCGGCACAAGGCCGCTCCTACAGGGACGTCAGGCAAATTTAGCTAAATGTCCTACTAGGCTTTAGGAAGTTTCCTTCAAGCTCGGTTTGCTATTCATCTGCCAGAATCGGACTTCAACTCGAAGCCGTCAGGGAGATGGAGCGATAGCATGACCGAGACCCACGACCAAGCCATGCATTATGTCTACCAGCAAGTCCTGCAGCGCCTGCTGGAGCACATGACCCAGGCCCAGCGCGCCTCGGTGCAACTGCTGGTCCAGCGATTGCTGGTCATCGCCGGCGGCCAGGAATACGTCGGCAACGTTCGGGTGCTGGTGCTGCACGGTGTCGACCGGCGCAGCGCGCATCTGCTGGCCTGCCTGCGCGCCGCGCAGTTGAGCATCGCCCTGCGCCATGGCGCCACCTGCCGCCTGCGCGTGCTGGCGGCCCGCCTGCCGACCCTCGACGATACCGCCCTGGCCCTTCACGACCGTTGCTTCAGCGCGCTGTTCCTGCATGACGATCCGCGGGTGGAGCTGCTGCGAGCCGACGGTGGCCAGCTCGGCCCGTTCGGTGCCCGCCAGGCCTGCACGGCCGAGCAACTGGCCGATGCGGGCAACGCCTGGTTGCTGTTCGGCCATCTGGTTGGCGGGCAGCCGGACGCGATGCTCGGTGCCAGGGGCTACCTGGAGCTGGCCAACAGCCTGGGCCAGGCGCTGGCCGGGGAGGCCGGCGAGCAGATCCTGATCAGCGCCGTGCCGTTTTCACAGCGCCACCGCTTGCTGGCCTGGGGGCGGCGCTGCCTGCGCCATACCGTGGAGGTGGCCCACGCCCTGACGCCTCACAATGTGCTGGCGGCGGGTCTCGAGCAGTTGGGCGAGGTGCTGGCCGATCCCTGGCAACCACCGACTTCGCCCGTGCTGCGCCAGCCCGGCGGCGAGCCGCGCCTGGTGATGGTCGAGGACCTGTTGCGCCACCCGGACGACGGTGGAGCGCTGGACCGCATGCTCGGCCGGCAGGACGTCAAGGGCAGTCAGGCCCAGGGGCCGTCAGGGCTGTTCGATCCCTTGCCGCTGGCCCACCTGCATGGACTCAAGGCGCAGTACCTGGATCAGCGCAGCTATCGCGAGGGCACCCAGGCGTTCTTCCAGCGCTTGCGCCAGCCGTCGACCGCCTGGCCGCAGGGGCGGGCCTTGCGCGGCGAGGCACAGACGCGCCTGGCTGGCGCCTATGGTGTGAGCGAGGCGCAACTGGTCTGCCAGCTGTTCACCCCGTTCGAGGCGCAAGGGCACAACCTCGAGACCTTCGTGCTGCGGTGTCATCCGGGCATGCGCGTCGCGCTGCCGTACCTGCACCGCGCCTTGCAGGGGCGCCCCTGCCCGGAACCGGTCAGCCAGTGGCTGGTTGAAACCAGCGGCCTGCAGCTCGCACAGTTGCGGGGGCTGTATGCCGGCACGCTCAGCCACCAGGCCCGGCGCCTGTTCCAGCTGCTGGGCCGGCGCGACCTGTGGCTGCGGCCTTTGCCGGCCAGCCCGGGTGGCGGCTATCCGCTGTGGCGCGCCGTCGAGTAGGCCTGCTTTCTGGGCGAGTGCTCTTAACGATCGTGTGACCGTCGATCCAGCGCGCTTGCCCAGGCATGTGATCTGTATGTATAACCAGTGCTTGTTCCTCAGCACCCGACTAGCACCGTGATCGCCCATTCCGTCGATGATCCCCTGTACTACCTGCACAACTTCCGCCAGGTCCTGCGCTGGGTCGGGCAGCGCTATGCCGACCTGCTGGACCGCGACGAGCACGGTTTCATCCAGGTCTTCAGCGAACTGCCGGTGCCCAGCCAGGCCCTGCTGGTACGCATGGTCATGCGCAAGGGTGAGCTGTTTCGCGGTGACAAGCTCGACTATGCCGAGATTGGCGACACCGAGGTGGCCCTGGCGCCGTTGCTGGCGTTGGGCTGGGTGGTCGACGACGCGCCGATGACGGTGGAGCAGCTGTGGGCGTTGCTGCGCAAGGACGAGCTGGCGACGTGCTTCGCCGGGCGACTTCCCCGGCCGCGGGCCGGCAAGGCCGGGTTGCTGGAGCAGTTGCAGGCTTTGGGTTTGCCGGCCGGCCCGCTGGCCCAGTGGTGCCCAGGTTTCCCGGTGCGGATCCTGCATTGGTGCCAGCAGCCGTTGTGCGACCGCCTGCGCCTGCTGTTCTTCGGCAACCTGTACCAGAGCTGGTCGGACTTCGTGCTTGCCGACCTCGGGGTGTTCCGCTACGAACAGGTGGCGTTCAGCGACGACTCGCGGGCCTTGCGCCAGCGTGCCGAGGTCGACCTGGCCATGACCCTGTACCAGTGCGCAGAGCACCTCGAGCAGGGCGCCCCGCCTGCCGAGCTGCTCGCGGCACTGGACGGGTTCGACGATAGCAACCCCTGGCTGGCCCGGCGCCGGGCGCGCCTGCTGTTCAGCATCGGCCAACAGTGCGAGCGCCTGGGGGACTGGGACCTGGCACTGCGGATCTACGCCGACTGCGCGCACCCCGAGGCACGTATTCGTCAGGTCCGGGTCCACGAGCGCAGCGAGCAATGGCCAGAGGCTCATGCCCTGGCTCGGCATATGGCCCAGGCACCTGCCAACGCTCTGGAACGCCAAGCCCTGGAACGCCTGCTGCCACGTCTGGCGCGCAAGCTTGGCGGTCCGGCACAGCGGCGCCGGCGCAGCGAGGCAGTGACACTTATCGAACTGGAACTGCCGGCCGAAATGGCAGCACTGGGGGTGGAAGAGGCGGTGCGCCAGCATTTGGAGCAGGAAGGCGGCAGCGTTCACTACGTCGAGAACACCCTTTTCAACAGCCTGTTCGGCCTGCTGTGCTGGGAGGCGATCTTCGCCCCGGTGCCGGGGGCGTTCTTCCACCCGTTCCAGAGCGGGCCGCAGGACCTGCACGACGTCGACTTCCAGCAGCGTCGCGCGGCACTGTTCGACGCCTGCCTCGGGCGCCTGGACGATGGCAGCCATCGCCAGGCCATCCGCGACTGCTTCCAGGCCAAGCAAGGCCTGCAGTCGCCTTTCGTGTTCTGGCAGATGCTCGACGAGCCGCTGCTCGAACAGGCACTCGAGCACTTGCCGCCCGCGCACCTGAAGGCCTGCTTCCTGCGCCTGCTGCAGGATATCCGCGCCAACCGCGCCGGTATGCCCGACCTGATCCAGTTCTGGCCGGGGCAGGGCGGCTACCGCATGATCGAGGTCAAGGGGCCGGGTGACCGCCTGCAGGACAACCAGCTGCGCTGGCTCGAGTTCTGCCATGCCCACGGGCTGCCGGTCGCGGTCTGCCATGTACGCTGGAGCGATGTGCCGGCATGAGCTACACCGTGGCCGTGCGTGCCCTGTGTGAATTCAGCGCCAAGGTTGGCGACCTTGACCTGCGCTTCACCCCGTCGCCCACCGCCCAGGAGGGCATTGCCGGACACCGCCGGGTGGTGGCGCGGCGCGCCGCCGGCTATGAAGCGGAGGTGGCGCTGGAGGGCGAGTACCAGGGGCTGCGGGTGCGCGGTCGCGCCGATGGCTACGACCCGGCGCGCAATCGCCTGGAGGAGATCAAGACCCACCGTGGCGATCTGGCCAGGCAGCCCGACAACCACCGCCAACTGCACTGGGCCCAGGCCAAGGTCTATGCCTGGTTGCTGTGCCAGGCACGGCAGCTGACGGAGATCGATGTGGCGCTGGTCTATCTCGATGTCGACAGTGACGGCCAGACCGTGATCAGCGAGCGTTACCAAGCCGATGAGCTCAAGCACTTCTTCGAGACCCAGTGCCAGCGCTTCCTGGCCTGGGCGCAGGCCCAGGAGCGGCGGCTGAGGGAGCGGGACCTGGATCTTGGCGCGCTGACATTCCCCTATCGCGAATTCAGGCAGGGCCAGCGCCAATTGGCCGAGACGTTGTACAAGGCCGTGAGCACCGGCCGCTGCCTGATGGCCCAGGCCAGCACCGGCATCGGCAAGACCCTCGGTACCCTGTTCCCGCTGCTCAAGGCCGTGGTGCCGCAGCAGCTGGACAAGCTCTACTTCCTTACCGCCAAGACCCCAGGCCGGGCCCTGGCCCTCGATGCACTGCGCCAGATCACCCGGGCGTCGCCGCAACCAGCCCTGCGCAGCCTCGAGCTGATCGCCCGCGACAAGGCCTGCGAGTACCCCGAGAACGCCTGCCATGGCGAATCCTGCCCTTTGGCGCGGGGCTTCTACGACCGCCTCCCTGCCGCCCGCGAAGCCGCCGCGCAGGTGTCGCTGCTCGACCGTGCCAGCCTGCGCGAGGTGGCCTTGGCGCACCAGGTCTGTCCTTATTACCTGAGCCAGGAGATGGCGCGCTGGGTCGACCTGCTGGTGGCCGACTACAACTACTACTTCGACGCCCATGCCTTGCTGTTCGGCCTGGCCCAGGCCAACCAGTGGCGCACGGCGGTACTGGTGGACGAGGCGCACAACCTGGTCGAGCGGGGGCGGCAGATGTACAGCGCCAGCCTCGACCAGGGGCAGTTGCTGGCGTTGCGCCAGAGCAAGCCGGCCGGGCTGGGCAGTGCCCTCGACCGGCTGAATCGGCAGTGGAACGCGCTGTACAAGGCCCAGGTGGCGCCGTACCAGGCCAGCGAACAACTGCCGGACGCCTTCTTGCGTGCCCTGCAGCAGTGCATCGGGCTGATCCAGGAGCGCATGAACCAGGCGCCCGCCGAAGTCGAGCCCAAGGTGCTGGAGTTCTTCTTCCAGGCCCTGCAGTTCAGCCGCATCGCCGAGCTGTTCGACGAGCACTTCCTGTTCGATATCAGCCCGCGCAACGGCCCGCGGGGGCGGCGCCTGGCCACGCTGTGCCTGCGCAACGTGGTGCCGGCGCGGCTGCTGGGGCCACGGATGAGCGCGGCGCGCAGCGTCACGCTGTTTTCTGCCACGCTGAACCCGCGGCACTTCTACAGCGACCTGCTGGGCATGCCCGCTGACACGGCCTGGCTGGAAGTTGCCGCGCCGTTTCGGGCCGAGCAGTTGCAGGTGCGCATCGTCAGCGAGGTGTCCACCCGCTACCAGCAGCGCCAGGCGTCGCTGGAGCCGATTGTCGAGCTGATCGCCGCCCAGTTTGCCGGCCAGCCGGGCAACTACCTGGCCTTCTTCAGCAGCTTCGAATACCTGGAGCAGGTGGCGCGGCTGCTGGAGGCCAAGCATTCGCAAATTCCCCTGTGGCGCCAGGCCCCGGGGATGGACGAAACCAGCCGTGAGGCCTTCCTGGCGCGTTTCGTGGAGCACGGGCAGGGTGTGGGTTTCGCGGTGCTCGGCGGCGCCTTCGGCGAGGGTGTGGACCTGCCGGGCACGCGCCTGATCGGCGCCTTCGTTGCCACCCTCGGGCTGCCCCAGGTCAACCCGGTCAACGAGCAGTTCAAGCAGCGCCTGGGCCGTCAGTTCGGCGCCGGTTTCGACTATGCCTACCTGTACCCGGGCGTGCGCAAGGTGATCCAGGCCGCCGGCCGGGTGATCCGCGGCGATCAGGACCGTGGCGTGTTGATGCTGATCGACGAGCGCTTCGCCGAGCCCCGGGTGCGGCAGATGTTCCCCAGTTGGTGGCAGCTGGGGTGAACGCCGCCATCGCCTGGCGCTGAAACTCCCAGTACACTGCGCGTTCCAACACCTACTTCTGTTGATTTCGAGGTTCCGCATGACGCTCAGTCCTTTGGCAGGCAAGCCGGCTCCGGCCAGCGTGCTGGTCGATATCCCCCGCCTGTTGACCGCCTACTACACCGGCCGTCCCGACGCCGCGGTGGCGGCCCAGCGCGTGGCCTTCGGCACCTCGGGCCACCGCGGCACGTCGTTCGAGCTGAGCTTCAACGAATACCACGTGCTGGCGATCACCCAGGCCATCTGCCTGTATCGCCAGGAAAAGGGCATCGACGGCCCGCTGTTCATCGGCGCCGACACCCACGCGTTGTCTGCCCCGGCCGCCGCCAGCGCCCTGGAAGTGCTGGCCGCCAACGGCGTGCAGGTGATGCTGAGCCAGGATGACGAGTACACCCCGACCCCGGCAGTGTCCCACGCCATCCTCTGCTACAACCGTGGCCGCCAGCAGGGCCTGGCCGACGGTATCGTCATCACCCCGTCGCACAACCCGCCGCAGAGCGGCGGCTTCAAGTACAACCCGCCCAATGGCGGCCCGGCCGACAGTGACGTGACCAAGTGGATCGAGGCAAAAGCCAATGAGCTGCTGGCGGCCAACCTGGCCGGCGTCAAGCGCATGGACTACAAGCAGGCGCTGGCGGCACCGACCACCCAGCGTCACGACTACGTCAGCAACTACGTCGCCGACCTGGAAAACGTCATCGACTTCGAGGTGATCCGCAGCGCCAATCTGCGCCTGGGCGTCGACCCGCTGGGCGGCGCTGGAGTGCGCTACTGGTCGGCCATCGCCGAGCGCTACCAGTTGAACCTGGAAGTGGTGAACACCGAGGTCGACCCGACCTTCCGCTTCATGACCGTCGACTGGGATGGCCAGATCCGCATGGACCCGTCCTCGCCGTATGCCATGCAGGGCCTGATCGGCCTGCGCGAGCGCTTCGACGTGGCCTTCGCCTGCGACCCCGACCACGACCGCCACGGCATCGTCACCGCCGACGGCCTGCTGCAGCCGAACAACTACCTGGCCGTTGCCATCGACTACCTGTACCGCAACCGCCCGCAATGGCGCAGCGATGCGGCGGTGGGCAAGACCGTGGTCTCCAGCGGCCTGATCGACCGTGTCACCGCCGCGCTGGGCCGTGAGCTGTACGAAGTGCCGGTGGGCTTCAAGTTCTTCGCCCAGGGCCTGTTCGACGGCTCGCTGGGCTTTGGCGGCGAAGAGAGCGCCGGCGCCTCGTTCCTGCGCAAGGATGGCAGCGTCTGGGCCACCGACAAGGACGGCCTGATCCCGGCGCTGCTGGCGGCCGAAATGACCGCCCGCACCAAGCGCAATCCGAGCCAGATCTACGCCGACCTCACCGCCAAGCTGGGCAAGCCGTACGCCACCCGCGTCGAGGCCAAGGCCGATGCGCGGCAGAAGGCGCTGCTGAGCAAGCTGGCGCCGGAGCAGGTCACGTCCACCGAACTGGCCGGCGAGCCGATCGAGCAGATCCTCAGCCACGCGCCGGGCAACGGCCAGGCCATCGGTGGGTTGAAGGTGATGACTGCCAACGGCTGGTTCGCCGCGCGGCCGTCGGGCACCGAGGACATCTACAAGATCTACGCCGAGAGCTTCATCGACGAGGCGCACCTTGCGCGCCTGGTGGCCGAAGCCCAGGTGCTGGTGGACGCGGCGATCGCCTGATCTACGTCGTTGTACAAGGTCGGCGCGGTCCCTGTGGGAGCGGCTTCAGCCGCGAACACCGGCGCAGCCGGTGCCAGGCACCGCGTCGCCTGATTCGCGGCTGAAGCCGCTCCCACAGGATCGCGTAATTGTTCTGCCAGTAGAACGATCCATGCCATTTTCTCCGTCTACCGCTTAATTAGCCTCCTCGGTAAGGTTATACCTATCCAAGAGGAGGCTTCTCATGAAAAAGATCCAGGGTATCCACCGCAGCCCCCACGCCCATTGGGTGGGCGACGGCTTCCCGGTGCGCAGCCTGTTCACCTACGACCATCTGGCCCGGCACATCAGCCCGTTCCTGCTGCTGGACTACGCCGGCCCCCACGACTTCACCCCGACCACGGCCCGTCGCGGCGTCGGCCAGCATCCGCATCGCGGTTTCGAGACGGTGACCATCGTCTACCAGGGCGAGCTGGAGCACCGTGACTCCACCGGCGCCGGCGGCTTGATCGGGCCGGGTGACGTGCAATGGATGACCGCCGCGGGCGGCATCATCCACGAGGAGTTCCATTCCCCGGCCTTTGCCCGTAGTGGCGGTACCCTGGAAATGGTGCAGCTGTGGGTCAACCTGCCGGCCAAGGACAAGCGTGCCGCGGCGGGCTACCAGACGCTGCTGGCCAACGACATTCCCGTGGTGGCGCTGGCAGGCGAGGCGGGCAACCTGCGGGTGATCGCCGGACGTTACCTGGATCATCAGGGACCGGCGCGCACCTTCACCGAGATGGACGTCTGGGACCTGCGGCTGAAGGCCGGTGCCACGTTGCAACTGCCCTTGGCCGCCGGGCGCAATGCCGCGCTGGTGGTGCTGCGCGGCAACCTGCGGGTCAACGACGAGCGCGAGGCCGGCCCGGCCAGCCTGGTGCTGCTGGAGCGCGATGGCAGCGATGTGCGCCTCGAGGCGCTGGAAGAGGTCAGCGTGCTGCTGCTCAGCGGCGAGCCGATCGACGAGCCGATTGTTGGCTACGGGCCGTTCGTGATGAACAGCCAGGCGGAAATCGCCGAGTCGTTCGATGATTTCCAGGCCGGGCGGTTTGGGCAGGTGGGCGGTGTCGAGCGTGGTATCTATTGACAAATGCGGCAAAGGAGCTGCATGGGCCGCCTCTGCTGAAATAATGCCTAGTGTGGTGTTTCAGAAACACCACACTAGATTGAGGTACGCACGCCCCCATTTTGCCTAGCTGTTGATTCCTGTCTACGAGCATCCAATGCCTCCTGATTGGGAATCCACTCATCCCAGGAATCTGTTGATTCAATCGAGCTGCTGCGGGATCGTGAGTAATTGTTCTCGGCCGTACGTGCCTCGGGGCTGTATGCCACGTTGGCAGATGTTTGTGCTTGTACTGGACGTACTATCGCCATGGGCCTACGTGTTTGGGTCGAGGGTGGCAACGATATGAACGATCTGTTAGCGGGAGCGTTTGTCCAACCTGGCAGTGGCGACACCAAGTCATTTGCCGGTCGGGCGGGAAGGGTTGAGGAAATCACTGCCACACTGCGTTGAGTGGCTGGCTCGGTCCCTGTGCGAGGGCGAGGCGACACCGCCACGGTGGGCAATATGCGAGGTGGCATGGAGGTCGTACGTAGAGACGCGTTACCGTTTGTGCCATTCGCGGGGAAGGGCTGATGGATCAATCCTCGGAACTTGGTAACAGCGGTTGTTACTACTGCCGCAATATATAAATTCATTGTGCTGCTCATGCCCGAGGAATCTGCTCGATTGATGGGGTCGTTATGGCAATAGGAGTAAGCATTAATACCTCCATCACCAAATGGGCTCATATCGTCGGCGGAGACAAAACGCATCAGTACTGGGTTGAAGCTTCGATAACCGTTTCCAAGCAGGTAAACACCGGTCGAAGGCTCGCGGTGCTGGCTATTGAAACCGAGCAGGGGCGCTACTGCTCGCGCAGATCCCAGGTGTCCAAAGGCACAGTAGACAAACACATCTGGCGGCTGGTCACTAAGTCGTTTCAAAACCGAGCCGGCAATATCTGTCACCAGCAGCCTTGTGGATGGCAGGAAGTTTGGTTGAGACATGGCCGCTCCTGAGTTTGGCAAACTCGAAAAGCTGACTATGGAGTGGGTTGCCTGTACCGACAACTGGCAGAACTATCAGGGGGCTCAACGCTGGTTCAGCGAAAATCCTTGAAAGGGTGAAGGGGCCGCAAGGCAGCCCCAGGTATCGCATGTCGTTACTCCTGATCCGGCACCACCGCGATCACATCGATCTCCATCAACCACTCAGCCTGGGCCAACCCTGCCACCACCAGCCCGGTGGAAATCGGGAACACCCCCTTGAGCCATTTGCCCACTTCCTTGTACACCGGCTCGCGGAAGCGCGGGTCGGTGATGTAGGTGGTGGTCTTGACGATATGCGACAGGTCCGAGCCCGCTTCTTCGAGCAGTTGCTTGACGTTCTTCATCGCCTGCTCGGCCTGGGCCTGCGGATCGCCCAGCCCCACCAGCCGGCCTTCGAAGTCGGTGCCGACCTGCCCGCGCACATAGATGGTGTTGCCGGCGCGCACCGCCTGGCACAGGTCGTTATCCAGAGTCTGGTTGGGGTAGGTGGCCTTGGTGTTGAACATGCGGATGCGAGTGTGGGTAGGCATCAGAGGGCTCCGAAAGTGCTGACGTTGCTGATCGAGGGTTGCTGCTCATCCGCCGCGCGCTGCTCGCGGTCGCGGTAAGCCAGGTAGGTGCGCTGGGTGGCGATATGGCCGGCAACGTGCTTGGCGTCGTGCCACACCCCCCAGATGAACGACGAGCCACGGCGCGACAGCCAGGGCAGGCCGAGGAAATACACGCCCGGCTCCCTCGACACGCCGCGCTGGTGCTGTGGCTTGCCGTTGGCGTCGAAGGTGTCCACCTGCAGCCAGCTGAAGTCCACGCCGTAGCCGGTGGCCCAGATGATGGTCCTGACGTTGGCCTGGGCCAGGTCCAGTTCCGGCAAGGGCTGGCTGACGCAGGCCGGGTCGGGCAGGCGCTTGCGTGCCTCGGGCTCTTCCGGCAGGTCCAGGCCGTTGCGTTCGATATAGGCGTCGGCGGCGTCCAGCAGGGCCAGGTAGTTCTCGTCGCCGCGGTTGATGTTCTCGGCCAGGTTGTCCTGGAAGCGGGCCACGCCGCCCTCGAACGACTGGGTCAGGCCGACCAGGGTCATGCCCTGGTGGGCGAGGGCGCGGAAGTTCACGGTGTGGCCGCCGCGGGCGCCGGACACGGCGATGGTCACGTGCTCGCGGCCGGGCTTGGCGATCTCCGCGTCCCACTCGCCAAGCACGCCCAGCCACCAGCAGAAATCGCGGTTGCGGTAGCTGCGCGGCGGACGGTCATGGGCGCCGACCGACAGGTACACCTGGCGCCCGGCGCGCATCAGTTCCTCGGCGATCTGCACCCCGGAGGAGCCGGCGCCGACCACCAGCACCGCGCCCTCGGGCAACTGCTCGGGGTTGTAGTAGGCGGCGGAGTGGATCTGGTGCAGGCTTTCGTCCTTGGGTGCGATGGCCGGGATCACCGGGCGCTGGAACGGGCCGGTGGCAGCCACCACGCGGTTGGCGCGGATCACGCCCTGGTTGGTGTCGATGGTGAAGCCCGGGCGGTCGGCGTTGCGCACCACCTTCCTCACCTCGACCCCGGTGCGTACCGGCAGGTTGTACTTGCGCACGTACTGTTCGAAGTAGTCGGCGACCTGCTCCTTGCCGGCGAAGGCGTCGGCGTCGAGGTCGAATTCCAGGCCAGGGAAACGGTCGTGCCAGACCGGTCCGTTGGCCACCAGCGAATCCCAGCGTCCGCTGCGCCAGGCCTCGGCGATGCGCTTGCGCTCCAGCACCAGGTGCGGCACGCCGAGCTTGCTCAGGTGTTCGCTCATGGCCACGCCGGCCTGGCCGGCGCCGACCACGAGGGTGTCGATTTCGATGTTGTTCAGTGTCATGTCCCAGCCCTTCTTCAGCGGCGTTCTTGTTCAGGTCGGTGGGGACCGCCTTTGCCTGGGGCCAGACTAGGGATGGGCGGGAAATCGCGAAAATAGTATTTAGCTGGGGCTTGCCGATAAATTGGCGAAGGCCTGTGTTGTAAAGCGGATGTTCAAGATTGCGCAGGACCTTGTAGGAGCGGCCTTGTGTCGCGAAAGGGCCGCGCAGCGGCCCCGGCGATTGATGCATTAACGCTGAAACCCTGGGGCCGCTGTGCGGCCCTTTCGCGACACAAGGCCGCTCCTACACAGAATGCATTCGCAGGCGCCTTAGTTTTTTCCTGCCCAGTACCGAGGAAAATGTTGGTTTCGCAGCTCCCGGGGCCCACCGAGAATGCCGGTAACCTCAACACAGGAGCTGCACCATGACCTTCTCCATCATCGGCCGCTGCCAGGAAACCGGCCAGGTCGGCATCGCCATCAGTTCTTCGAGCATCGCCGTTGGCGCCCGCTGCCCGTGGGTACGTGCCGGGGTCGGGGCGGTGTCGACCCAGAACATTACCTTGCCGGCCCTCGGCCCGCAGATCCTTGACGCCCTCGAACAGGGCCAGTTGCCGCCCGCAGCGGCGCTGGACCGGGTGCTGAGCGCCAATGGCTGGAGCGAGTATCGCCAGGTCACGGTGATCGACAGCCAGGGCCAGGTGGCGCTGTTCACCGGCAAGGAGGCCCTGGGCGTGCACAACGCCGTGGCCGGCGAGCAATGCGCCGCGGCCGGCAACCTGTTGTCGTCGCGGGCGGTGATCGAGGCCATGGTGACGGCGTTCGAGCAGGCCGGCGGCCACCTGGCCGACCGCCTGCTGGCGGCGATGCACGCGGCCATGGCTGCCGGTGGCGAGGCGGGGCCGGTGCACTCGGCGGCGTTGAAGATCGCCGGAGAGCTGACCTGGCCTTTGGTGGACCTGCGCGTGGACTGGACCGAGCACGATCCCATCGGTGAACTGGACAGCCTCTGGCAGGCCTACCGCCCGCAGATGCAGGACTATGTGACCCGCGCCCTGAACCCGACCGCCGCGCCGAGCTATGGAGTGCCGGGCGATGAATGAGGTTTCCAGCCGTGCGCTGCTGGAGCGCTTGATCGGGTTCGCCACGGTCAGCCGCGATTCCAATCTCGAGCTGATCGCCTTCATCCGCGATTACCTGGCCGGACTTGGCGTTGCCAGCGAGCTGTTCCACAACGAGGAGGGCACCAAGGCCAATCTGTTCGCCACCATCGGCCCCGCCGACCGTGGCGGCGTGGTGCTCTCCGGGCACACCGACGTGGTACCGGTGGAGGGCCAGGCCTGGACGGTCGAACCGTTCCAGCTCACCGAGCGCGAAGGACGCCTGTACGGCCGTGGCACGGCCGACATGAAGGGCTTCATCGCCTCGGTGCTGGCGGCGGTGCCGGCGTTTCTCGCCCAGCCGCTGAAGATGCCGGTGCACCTGGCGTTTTCCTATGACGAGGAGGTGGGCTGCCTGGGTGTGCGCTCGATGCTCGCCGCCCTGGCGCAGCGTCCGCACAAGCCGCGGCTGTGCCTGATCGGCGAACCCACCGAGCTCAAGCCGGTGCTCGGCCACAAGGGCAAGCTGGCCATGCGCTGCCAGGTGCATGGCGCCGCCTGCCACTCGGCCTATGCGCCCTACGGCGTCAATGCCATCGAGTACGCGGCGCGGCTGATCGGCAAGCTGGGCGAGATCGGTGACGAGCTGGCGCGTCCCGAGCATCACGACGAGCGCTTCGACCCGCCGTTCTCCACGGTGCAGACCGGGGTGATCAAGGGCGGCCGGGCGCTGAATATCGTCCCCGAGGAGTGCGAGTTCGACTTCGAAGTGCGCGCCTTGCCCGGCTTCGAGGCCCAGGCCGTGGCCGACCGTCTGCAGACCTACGCCGAGGCCGAGCTGCTGCCGCGCATGCGTGCCGTCAGTGGCGCCAGCGACATTCGCCTGCGCGCCCTGAGCGCCTACCCGGGCCTGGCCACGCCAGCCGAGAGCGAGGCCGCACAACTGGTGGCGTTGCTCAGCGGTTCGGACGATTTCGGTACCGTGGCCTTCGGTACCGAGGGCGGTCTGTTCGACCAGGCGGGTATCCCCACGGTGGTCTGCGGGCCTGGGAGCATGGACCAGGGCCACAAGCCCGACGAGTTTGTCAGTGTCGAGCAGTTGCAGGGATGCGATGTGATGTTGCGGCGGTTGGTGGATCATCTGAAGCAGGCATGACAATCGCGGGGCCAGCCCGCTCCCACAGGTTGCGCAGGCATCTGTGGGAGCGGGGTGGCCCCGTGACAAGGTTACAGCGGCTCAGGCCTGAACAACGGTTTCTTCATCACGCCCTTGATCCACACGACGGCAATCAGCGACACCACCGCCAGTACCACTCCCGCCGTACCGAACACCTTCAGGTTCATCTCCGGGCTGGGCGAGGCATGCCAGATCGCGTACAGCATCCCGCCGATACCGAACAGCTGCGGCAGTGGGTAGAACGGTGTGCGAAATGGCCTCGCCAGATGTGGGTAGCGCAGCCGCAAGGCGATCACATCCAGGTGCACGATGATGTACGCCAGCAGCCAGGCCAGCGCGGCGGCCAGCAGCAACAGGTTGATTGCCGCGGCGTCCTGGCCCATCAGCAGGATAGGCAGGCCGGTGATCGCCGCGACGAACAGCACGGCCACCCAGGGCGTGCGCGCCCGCGGGCTGAGCTGCTTGAACTGGGGGAACGCCTGGCCGTTGCAGGCCATGCCGTAGAGCATGCGTGGAATGGCCGCGAGCGACGTGTTGAGGGTGCTGCAGGTGGCGGTCACCGCGGCGATCACCAGGAACACCTCGCCGGTCTTGCCGAACACCGTGGTGGCGAACAGGTAGTGGGGCAGGGCGTCGCTGCTCAGGGCTTCCCGGGGCACCAGGAACAGCGCGCCCAAGCCGTACAGGCCGATGGTGGCGAAGATCACGGTCAGGCCGATGATCATCGAGCGCGGGATGTTGCGTTCGGGCTTGCGGGTTTCCTCCACCAGCGAGCAGACGAACTCGGCGCCGACGAAACCCCACACGGCCATGGCGGTCAGGGCCAGCACCCCGGCGCCCATGGGGTTCCAGTCGCCCTGCAGCAGGGTGGTGGTGACCCCCTCGGCATGCCCTTCGCTGATCGCGGCGATGCCGAGGATCAGCAGTACGATCACCATGACCACGGCCATGGCGCTCTGCAGCTTGGCGAAGATGTCGATGCCCATCAGGTTGAGGCCGGTGAACAGGGCGAGCACGCCGAAGGCCACCGAGTACTGCGGGAACACCCCGGGGTAGACCTTGCCGATGATCAGGTCGAGCAACAGCAGCTCGGCCGACAGGGCGAACATGGCCACCACCACGTAGCCGGAAAAGGTCGCCAGGATCGCCGGGAAGTGCCCCAGCGCCACTTCGGTGTAGCTCGACAGGCTGCCGGCGCGCGGCACCAGCAGGGATAGTTCCGAGAAGGAAAAGGCGTAGCTCAGGGCCAGCAGGTAGGCCAAGCCCAAGGGCACGATGAAGCCCAGGCCGGCGGCGCCGACCCCCTGCAGCATCATCACCATCACCCCTTGCGACACCACCAGGCCCACGGCCACCGCCAGCAGCGACCCCAGCCCCAGGACCCGGCGAAAGCCGGCTTGATCGTGCTGCACGCTGGCAGGCACGGACGCACTTGCACTCATGACAGTTTCCCCGCTCTTTGTTGTTGTAGTTGCGCCAGATACTGGGACAGGGGGCGGGGCGGGGAAATTAGTAAATATGTGGTTGCTGGGCAGGAAAAAGCTATGCGCGCCAACGCGGACCTGTAGGAGCGGCCTTGCGCCGCGAACGGGCTGCATGGCAGCCCCGGCGATTGATGCTTTAACGCTAAAACCCAGGGGCTGCTGCGCAGCCCTTTCGCGGCACAAGGCCGCTCCTACAGGTCACGCCAGGCTTGGTTTCAGAACGTCGCCTTGACCTGCAAGCCGAACACCAGCGCGTTGTCGATGTTCTTCCCGGAAAACGCCCCCGGCTCGACGATGTACTGCACATCCGGCCGCAGGTTCAGCCACGCGGTGGCCTGGTAGCCATAGCTCAGCTCGACCAACTGCTCGGCGCTGTCGAGGTTGGGGACGGGCTGCCCGGCATCGACGGCCGCATCTTCCAGCACATCGCGGCTACGCGGGTTCGGCACCGCGCGGCCATACCCCAGCGCGACGGTATCCCGTGGCCGGCTTGCGAACGGCTTGTACAGCACCACGCCTGCGCCATACCACCTGGTGAACGGCGAGGCGGCCTTGCTCGACGCCGAGTACTGGCCGAAGGCATGCAGGCTGCGCTCGGGCGATACCGGGTCGTTCCACACGGCCTGGTCGACCAGCAGGTAATGCCCACCACGACCGGCGACTTCCTCGCTGCTGCCGATGCGCTTCGCGTTCGAGCTGTCGTAGTAGTAACCGAGCTTGTACTCGCCCGGCAGTTCGCCGCGCAGCTTGTACACCAGCTCCACCGGGACCACGGTGCCGGTGCTGTGCTTGGGCCCCAGGTGCCAGGCACGGCTGGCATTGCCGTTGCTCTCTGGGTCGACGTTGAACGCCGCCACCCGCAGTTGCCAGTCGGGCGTCAGGTCATATTTCACCCGTACGCCGAGGTGGGCGTTGGGGTAGTTGGTCCAGCCGCTGCCGCCGGACATGTTCAGCGGGTGACCGCAGAAGCCGGCGTTCATGAAGTTGCACAGGATGCCGCTGTCCAGGCCGCCGAGGTCGTTGCCCATGGCCATGTAGCCGAGCTTGAGGTTCAGCGCGGGCGACAGGTTGCGCTCGTAGCTGAGTTCGGTCAGGCGGGTGTAGAGGCCGCCGTAGTTTTCCTGGATCGGCAGGCGGTTGCCCACCAGGTCCTCCGAGGCGCTGTTACCGCGCCGGTCGTTGATGGTCAGCTGGACCTTGCCGCCGTTGTCCAGGCCGTACAGCTTCGACAGGTCGAACTGCACGCCCAGCTTGAGGTTCTGCGAGTAGCGGGCCGAGCGGTGCAGGCCGCCATGGGCGTTGTAGGCGGTCTCGCCGCTGTAGTCGCCGGTGAAGCTGATGCCGTCTGCCGCGAGCCGGTGGCGCAGGCCGCCCCAGTCGCCGGTCAGGGTGTTGTCGTCGGCGAGAGACGCGGTGCTGGTCAGCAAGAGAAAGAAGGGAGTGAAACGAAAAGCACGGGGCATTGCGTAATCTCGGGTTGTGTATAGGGCCCCTTCGCGGGTAAACCCGCTCCCACAGGGACCGCACAAGTTGCAGTCCAGTGAAAGTCCTGTGGGAGCGGGTTTACCCGCGAAGAGGGCGACGCGGTTCAGGGCAGGGCGTACGCCATCACGTAGTCGCCACGATCGGTCGACTGGCGTGCGCCGCCGGCGGTGATCACCACGTACTGCTTGCCGGTCTTCGGCGACACATAGGTCATCGGGCCGCCCTGGCTGCCGACCGGCAGGCGGGCCTTCCAGATCTCGTTGCCGTTGCCGCTGTCGTAGGCGCGCAGGTAGAAGTCCTGGGTGCCGGCGATGAACACCAGGCCGCCCTGGGTGGACAGGGTGCCGCCCAGGGTCGGCAGGCCGATCTTGATCGGCAGGTGCATGCGGATGCCCAGGGGGCCGGTGTCCTCGACAGTGCCGACCGGTACCTGCCAGGCGATCTGCCGGGTCTTCATGTCGATGGCGGTGAGGGTGCCGAATGGCGGCGCCTGGCACGGGATACCGGCCACCGACAGGAAGCGGTTCTTGTTCACCGCATACGGTGTGCCCTTGAGCGGCACCGCGCCCATGCCGGTGTTCAGCGCCTCGCCGCCGCCCGCTGCCGCACCCGTGTTCTGCGAAGGGATCATCTGGATCCACAGGCCCAGGCGCATGTCATTGACGAAGATGAAGCCATGCACCGGGTCGGTGGAGAGGCTGCCCCAGTTCATGCCGCCCAGCGAACCCGGGAAGCTCAGCGACAGGTCGGTGCCCGGCGCGGTGTACAGGCCGTCATAGCGCATCTTCTTGAAGTCGATGCGGCACAGCAGCTGGTCGTACGGGGTGGCGCCCCACATGTCCGACTCGGTCAGGGTCTGCGCGCCGATCTGCGGCATGCCCACCGACTTCGGCTGGGTCGGCGAATACGGCTCGTTGGGGATGTTGCCCGGTTTTACCGGTACTTCGTCGACCTGGGTCAGCGGCTTGCCGGTGGCGCGATCGAGCACGTAGATCTGCCCGGCCTTGGTGCCGATCACCACGGCGGGCACGGTATTGCCGTCATCCTTGGTGAAGTCGATCAGGCTCGGCTGCATCGGCAGGTCGAAGTCCCAGAGATCGTTGTGCACGGTCTGGTACACCCACTTTTCGTTGCCGGTGGTGGCGTCCAGGGCCAGCACCGAGGCGCCGTAGGTGTGATCAAGCTTGTTGCGTTCGACGCCGTAGATGTCGGTGGACGAGGAGCCCATCGGCAGGAACAGGGTGTTCATCGCAGGGTCGTACGACATCGGCGCCCAGCTGTTGGGTGTGCTGCGCACGTAGGTCCGGTCGTCTTGCGGGGCGTCGCGGTCCTGCGGGTTGCCCGGGTCGAAGGCCCAGCGCTGGGCGCCGGTGATCACATCGAAGCCACGGATCACGCCGCCGGGCATGTCGGTCTGGACGTTGTCGGCGACGCGGCCGCCGACCACCACGGTGGTACCGGCCATCAACGGTGCCGAGGACAGCTGGTAGTACGAGTCCGGCACGTTGCCCAGGCCGGCCTTGAGGTCGACCTGGCCGTTGTCGCCGAAGCCTTCGCAGAACGCGCCGGTGTCGGCATCGACTGCGATCAGGCGGGCATCGATGGTGTTGGTCAGCAGGCGGCGCTGGCAGTTGGCGCCGGCCGGCACGCTGCTCACGCTGACCGGCGTGCTGTCGGGCCGGGTCGGCTGGGCGATCGGCGCGCTGGCGTCGAAGTAGGCCAGGCCGCGGCAGCGCTGCCAGACCTTGGACTGGGCGTTGATGGCGTTCTTCCACAGCTCCTTGCCGGTGTCGGCGTCGAGGGCGATCAGGTTGTTGTGCGGGGTGCAGATGAACACCTTGTCGCCCACCTGCAGCGGCGTGAGCTGGTCTTCGGCGCCGTTGCCGTCGCTGAGGGCGACGTCACCGGTGTGGTAGGTCCAGGCCACCTTGAGCTGGTCGACGTTGCCACGGTTGATCTGGTCCAGCGCGGCGAAGCGGCTGCCGCCCTCGGTGTTGCCGTAGTGGGCCCAGTCCTTCTGTTGCTGGCCGGGTTCCACTGGCGTCAGGCCCGGGCCCTTGCTGGTAGGAGCGACGCTGGGGTGGGCGACGAACATGTTGCCGGCGGCGATCGCCAGCGCCACGCCCAGCAGACCGGCGATGCCGTAGGCGCCACGCGCCGGGCGCCGGACCAGTTGCGGATACACCAGCACTACCACCAGGCCGATGGCGGCGAACATGAACAGCCGCGAGAACAGCGGCCAGAACACCAACCCGGCGTCGGCCACGGCCCAGATCGCGGTACCGGCGAGGAACAGCGCATAGAGCCAGGCGCCAGCGGGCTTGCGACGGGCGATGAGGATGCCGGCAATGGCCATGGCCAGGCCGCCGCCCAGGAAGTACCAGGAGCCGCCCAGGCCGGCCAGCTTGACGCCGCCGGCAGCCAGGAGCAGGCCGAGCAGGGCGATGACGACGCCCAGGCCGACCAGGATGAAGGTTGAGGCGCCGGAGGCGCGGGGTGAGTCTTTCATGCCAGGGATCTCGCAGGTGGAATGCGAGAAGTTTAAGCCCTTAGCAAGCTAATTAACAAGTTAGTACATTTTTCGGCGAGCAAAATTTCTATAGGCCGTAATCCTCCCGTGTAGGAGCGGCCTTGTGCCGCGAAAGGGCCGCAAAGCGGCCCCGGCGATCTTTGCTCAGTCCTGAAATCCTGGGGCCGCTGCGCAGCCCTTTCGCGGCACGAGGCCGCTCCTACAGGTGGGCGTAGCCATTCAGACCTGCAACCCCTCCATCAAACAGCGCAACGCCCCCTTCACCCGTTCCGCCGCCGCCTGCGGATCGTCCTGGGCGATCACCCACATGCCGCTGTCGCCCATCGCGCCGTTGATCAGGTGCGCCATGGCCACGGCGTCGAAGGCGCGCAGCCTGCCGGCCTGCTGCAACTCCACCAGCCCCTGGGCCATGGGCCCGATGTAGCTGGCTTCCTCCAGTTCGCGCAGGCGCGGGCCGAGTACCCCGGGGGCGTCCTGCAGCAGGATGCGCCGCAGGGCCGGCTCGTGCAGCAGGTCGTAGTAGTACAGGCAGGTGTCGATATAGCCGTCCCATGGGTCGTCGTGGGTGGCGTAGCGGGCGTCGAGCGCCTGGTTGATCTCCTCGAGCAGGTGCTCCACCACGGCGCTGAACAGCCCGGCCTTGCCGCCGAAATGGTGGTGCAGGGCGCCCCGGGTGAGGTCGGCTTCGGCGCACAGTTCGTCCATCACCACGGCGGCAAAGCCCTTTTCGGCGAACTGGCGGCGGGCGACGGCGATCAGCCGTTCGATGGTATCCGCGCTCATGGCGGCGCGGCTGCGGCGAGGGGTGGGCATGGAGGGCTCCGGGTGAAAAGCGATGGCTGCAAACTAGCATACGTTGCGTATGTCAATAAATGGCATTAGCATACGCGGCGTATGTCAATTGGAGGTTACTACCGTGACTGCCCTTGTTTCACGCAAGAACATTGCCTGGCTGGGTGAGCTGCCCGGTCTGTTGCGCCTGGCGCTGCCGCTGGTGCTGGGCCTGTCGGCGGCCGAGCTGATCAGCCTGACCGATACCGTGCTGCTGGCCTCGCTGGGCACCGTGGTGCTGGCCTGTGTCGCGCTGACCAGCAGCGCCGGGCTGATCTTCCATGCCGGGCTCTACGGCATGCTTGCCACCCTCAGCGTGCGCGTCGGCCATGCCTTCGGCGCCGACGACCCCGGCACCGTGGCGCGCACCCTGCGCGCCGGGCTGGGCTATGGCCTGCTGGTGGGCATCCTCGGCTGCCTGGCGATGCTGGCCTGCCTGCCATTGGTGCAATGGCTGGGCG
This sequence comes from Pseudomonas sp. DVZ6, assembly GCF_024259445.1. NCBI lineage: Bacteria > Pseudomonadati > Pseudomonadota > Gammaproteobacteria > Pseudomonadales > Pseudomonadaceae > Pseudomonas > Pseudomonas sp. DVZ6. The sequence continues at coordinate 29,057 of NZ_JANCLM010000021.1, read as the reverse complement.
TGCCGCTGCCCGACGTGGCGCTGCTGACGCCGTACTGGCAGGCCATGGCGGTGTTCCTGATCCCGTACTGCCTGGCGGTGGTGTTCAAGGATGTGCTGGAAGCCATCGGCCGGCCCTGGGTGGGCGTGCTGCTGGTGATGAGCGCGGTGCTGTTCAACATTCCGCTGAGCTACGGGTTGATCCACGGCCATTTCGGCCTGCCGACGCTGGGCCTGCTGGGCGCGGGTATCGCCGGGGTGATCGCCGAATCGCTGGCGGTGTTGCTGGCCCTGGCTTATTGGCGCCTGGCGCCATCGCTGGCCCGCTACCGTCAGGCGCCGCAGGGGGCGCGACTGAGCTGGCGCACGCTGCTGGGCGAAGGCTGGCCGCTGGGCCTGGGTTATCTCGCCGAAGCCGGCGCGGTGGTGATCGCCGCCTGGATGCTGGGCTGGCTGGGTAATGCCGCACTGGCGGCCAACCAGGTGGTGCAATCGATCGGCGCGTTGCTGTACATGCTGCCGCTGGGCATGGCCGCGGCGGTGAGCATCCGCATCAGTCAGGCCCAGGGCCGCGGCGAGACGGCGCGCATCCGTGCCATCGGCAGCGCCACCTTTGCCAGCGTGAGCGCCTGGATGCTGGTGGCCACCGTGCTGTTGGCGTTGTTCGGCCGCTCCATCGCCGAGGCCATGAGCGACGACCCGCAGGTGATCGCCATCGCCGTGCCGATGTTCGTGGTGGTCGCGGCCATGCAGGTGGCCGATGGCTTGCAGTCCACCGCGCTGGGCGCCTTGCGCGGCCTGCAGGACTACCGCTGGCCGGTGGGCGTGACCATGATCAGCTACTGGTTGCTGGCGTTGCCGCTGAGCTACTGGCTGGCCTTCCACTCCGCGCTGGGCGCGGTGGGTGTGTGGGTCGGGTTCGCCTGTGGCCTGGCCGTGGCGGCGGTGCTGCTGCCGTGGCGGTTCTATCGCCTGCAGGCGATGCCTGCCGCAGCGGCCTTGGCTCAGCCCTGATAGAACACCGCCAGCCATACCGTAGCCACGCCGGGTTCGGTCCACTCCACGCGGTGGCGGCAACCGGGCGGGATGTCCAGATGGTCGCCGGGGCGCAGCACGCGGGTGCGCGGCTCATGCTCCAGGCGCAGCCCGGCGCTGCCACTGAGCACGACCACCCATTCGCCCTCGGTCTGGTCGTACCAGAACCCTGGCGGGCTGGCCTGGCCGCTGGAGACGATGCGCTCGATGCGCAGACCCGGGCGCCGGAGCAGGTCGGTGAACTGCTCGTCGGCGTCGGGCGCGAGCGGGGGCAGGGCGGTAAACAGGTTGTCGGGCATGGGCGCCTCGCGCATGGTTGATTCCAGCCGGTGATTGTAGGAAGGTTTCGGCCTTTGCCCCATGGAAGATTGACGATGGACAAGCTGCTGGCGCTCAAGGTGTTCATGGCCACCGCCGAGGTCGGCGGCTTTTCCGCCGCTGCGCGCAGGCTGGGGGTGGCGACCTCCTCGGTGACCCGCCAGGTCGACGCCTTGGAACTGGAGCTGGGGGCCAGCCTGCTCAACCGCTCGACCCGCCAGGTCAGCCTGACCGAAGCCGGCGCCAGCTACTACCAGCGGGCCCGCGAGATCCTCGAGGCCCTGGCCGAGGCCGACGCCAGCGTCGCCGACCGCGGCGAGGAACCAGTCGGCGTGTTGCGCCTGTGCCTGCCGGTGGAATTCGGTCGCCGGGTCATCGCTCCGCACCTGGGCGCGTTCCTCGCCCGCCACCCGGCACTGGAACTGGACATCGACCTGAGCGACCGCTTCGACGACCTGCTCGATGGTCGCTACGACCTGAGCATCCGCCTCGGCGAGCCGGCGCCCAGCGACGAACTGGTGTGTCGCCCGCTGGGGCGTTTCGAGCGCTGGCTGGTGGCCAGCCCGGCATACCTGAGCCAGCAGCCAGTGCTTACCGAACCGCAGCAACTGGCCGCGTGCGCCTGCCTGCGCTTTCGCTACGGCCAGTCGGCACGGCCCTGGCGGCTGAGCCTGGGCGAGCAGCGCCTGGAACTGGACGTCAGCGGCCCGTTGCGCAGCGCCAACGCCGACCTGCTGCGCGAGGCGGCCATTGCCGGTAGCGGCGTGGCGCTGCTGGCCGACTGGCTGGTGCGCGAGGATGTCGAAGCCGGGCGCCTGCAAAGGTTGTTCGCCGACTGGACGGTGAGTCCGGGGGCGGCCAGCGCCAGCATCAACGCTCTGTACCTGCCCAACCACCGAGGCTCGCGCCGGGTCATGGCGTTCGTCGCCTTCTGCGAGGGGCTGCTGGCCGGCTGAGGTGTTGCGCGCCACGCAAAGGCCCGTTGCGCGGGCGATGGATTCTCGCCGGGGCGGTTGTCCGTCACCCTTCGCGCACATCCTTTCGCAAGCCGAGGTACCCTCGAATGAATCCCTCCCTCGCCGTCGCCCAGGCATCGGCCCCAGGCCTGAGCCGCACCCTGGTGACGCTACTGGCGTTCTGCTGCGGCGCCATCGTCGCCAACATCTACTACGCCCAGCCCATCGTCGGCCTGATCGCGCCGGACCTGGGGCTGCCCGCCGAACGGGCCAGCCTGATCGTGTCCCTGACCCAGATCGGCTACGCCCTGGGCCTGTTGTTCCTGGTGCCGCTGGCCGACCTGCTGGAGAACCGCCGGCTGATGATCGCCACGGCGGTGCTGGCCACCGGCAGCTTGTTGCTGGCCGGCACCAGTGGCCACGGGCAGGGCGAGATGTTCCTGCTGTACGCGCTGCTGATCGGCTTCAGTTCGGTGGCGGTGCAGATGCTGATACCGCTGGCGGCGCACCTGGCGGCGGAGCGCGAGCGTGGCCGGGTGGTCGGCAACATCATGGGCGGGTTGCTGCTGGGCATCCTGCTGGCACGGCCGCTGGCGAGCCTGGTGGCGGATCACTTCGGCTGGCGCGCGGTGTTTGTCGGTGCCGCCGGGGTGATGGTGGCGATCATCCTGCTGCTGGCGTTGACCTTGCCGCGCCGGGTGCCTGAGCACAAGGCCAGCTATGCCGGGCTGATGGCTTCGTTGCTGGTGCTGCTGCGCCGTTATCCGGTGTTGCGCCAGCGGGCACTGTTCCAGGCACTGATGTTCGCGGCGTTCAGCCTGTACTGGACGGCGGTGCCACTGGCGCTGGCCGGCGAGCACGGCCTGTCGCAGAGCCAGATCGCGCTGTTTGCCCTGGTCGGGGCGGTGGGCGCGGTGGCGGCGCCGCTGGCCGGTCGGCTGGCCGATGCCGGCCATGCGCGACGCGCTTCGCTGCTGGCGATGGCCCTGGCGCCGCTGGCGTTGCTGCTGGGCCTGAGCGCGCCGGGCGCCAGCGTGATCGGCCTGGGGTTGACCGGGGTACTGCTGGATTTCGCCGTGCAGATGAACATGGTCATCGGCCAGCGTGAGGTGTATGCGCTGGATCCGGCCAGCCGTGGCCGGCTCAATGCCTTGTACATGACCAGCATCTTCCTCGGCGGGGCGCTGGGCTCGGCGCTGGCCAGTGGGGTGTATGCGCAGTATGGCTGGAGCGGCGTGGCGTTGCTGGGCGCGGGATTGCCGGCGCTGGCGCTGGTGGTGTTCCTGGTCGTTTCCCGGCGTTGATCCCTGGGGCTTCTATCGTCCCAGCGGCAGGGCCACGCCGATCAGCGCGAACAGGCTCCCGCAGCAGCGGTTGAACCCACGTCCGCCCTTGGCCAGCCACGGGCGGATGCGAAACGCCAGGCGGGCCAGCAGGTACTCCACCAGGCATTCGACACTGGCGAAGGTCGCCGCCATCACCACGAACTGCACCAGCAGGCCGCGCTGCGGATCGATGAACTGGGGCAGGAACGCGCCATAGAACAGCAGCACCTTGGGGTTGGCCAGCGCCGACAGGCAGCCCTGGCGGAACAGCCCGGCATTGCCCAGCGCCACGCTGCCGCGTGGTTGCTCCAGGTGCAGCGCCGGGGTGCGCCACAGCTGGATCCCCAGCCAGACCAGGTAGGCCCCGCCGACCCACTTGAGCACCGTCAGCACCGAGGCCGAGGCCTGCAACAGGGCGCTCAGGCCGAACATGGTCAGGGCGATCAGGAGACTGAAGCCCAGCACCCCGCCGAGGATGGTGAACAGCGTGCGGCGGGCGCCGTACAGCGCGCCATGGGTCAGGGCCAGCAGGCTGTTCGGACCTGGGGTCAGCGACAGGCCGATGCTGGCGAGCAGGTAGATGAGCCAGGTGTCGAGTGCCATGGGGGAGCCTTGTTTATGTGCAGGGCGTCAGTGTAGGGCAGGGCAGTGGGAATACAGGGTAGTATCTGGCCATTGAATGGTTATATCTGGACATACCTCAATGACACCCGACCTGCGCCTGCTGATCCTGCCGTTACCGGAGTTCGCCCTGCTGCCGTTCGGCGCGTTCCTCGACAAGCTGCGCTTTTCCGCCGACGACGAGGACTACAGCCGCCAGCGCTATTGCCGCTGGATCGTGCTCGGCCTGGACCGGGAACCGGTGGTTTCCAGCAGCGCGGCGATCGTTCAGGTCGAGGCGACGCCAGCGGACATCCGCTGGGGCGACTACGACCACCTGGTGCTGTTCGGTGGGCGCAACGCCAGTGCCACGGCGGCACTGGCGCCGCGTTACAAGGCCTTGCTCAAGCAGGCGGCCAAGGCCGGGGTGAAGCTGGTGTGCGTCGACAACGCGGCCTTCCTGTTGGCGGCCTGTGGCCTGCTGGACGGTCATCAGGTGGTGGTGCACTGGCGCCATGAGGCGGAGTTTCGCCTGGCGTTTCCCCGTGTGCGCCTGCTGACCGGGCAGCTGTTCTGCTTCGACGGTGGCCGCATCACCTGTGCCGGCGGCACGGCAGCCATCGACCTGGCGGTGGAATTGATCGCCCGCGCCAGTGGCCGCGCTCGGGCGCTCAAGGGCCTGGCCGACATGCTGGTGGACGAGAGCCGGGATAGCCTCCATGCCTTGCGTTCACTGGAGGCCGGTGCCGGGCAGGGGCGCCAGGTGCGGCGGGCCACGGCGCTGATGCGCCACCACCTGGCGACGCAGATGCCAGTGGAGGCGTTGGCGGCAGAGCTGGGCATCAGCCGGCGCCAGCTCGACCGCCAGTTCCAGGCCTGCCATGGCATGAGCGCCAAGGCCTGGTGGCAGGAACTGCGCCTGCAGCAGGCGCGCTGGCGCTTGCTCAACTCCAGCCACAGCCTGGCACAGATCGCCGATGAGGTGGGGATGGCAGATGCCAGCTACCTGGGCAAGTGGGTACGGCGGCGGTTTGGTTGCACGGCGCTGGCGTTGCGCAACTCGGGCCATGCACCGTCCCTGTAGGAGCGGCCTTGTGCCGCGAAAGGGCTGCGCAGCAGCCCCTGTCTCGGTGAAACGCTGAAATTGTCGGGGCCGCTTTGCGGCCCTTTCGCGGCACAAGGCCGCTCCTACAGGGACGGTGCCTGGCAGGGTTTACTGCGGCGTACCGAACAACCCCGTCCAGTAGATCCCGGCATCGCTCTTCGGGTCCACCGCATACGCCGCCCCCAGCTCGCGGAAGTCCGGGTTCATCAGCGTGGCGCAGTGCCCTGGGCTGGCCAGCCAGCCGTCGACCACCTTGCGCGCGGTGTCGCGCCCGGCGGCGATGTTCTCGCCGATCTGCCGGTACAGGTAGCCGGCCAGCTCCGCCCGATCACCTGGGGTGCGGCCCTCGCGGTCGAGATGGTCGAAGAAGTTCTGGTTGGCCATGGCCCGGGTGTGGTTGGCGGCGACGCCCGCCAGGGTGGTGCTCCAGGCCAGCGCCGGGGCGGCGGGGTAGGGCTGGCCGCCGCACTGGCGGGGCAGGTTGCGCGCGGCGTTGATCTCCTGCAGCAGCTTCTGCCCTTCGGCCTGCCAGTCACCCAGGCGAGCGCTGAGCAGCGGTCGGGCCAGGACAATGCGCCAGTCGCGGCCCTCCTGGCTGACGCCGATGTCGACGAACTGCGGGTCGAGCACCACCTGGCAGAAGCTCTCCTCGATGGCCTTCATCGCTGCCTGGGCGTCCCGTGGGCCGGACAGGCTGATGGCCTGGACGTTGACCATCGGGTAGGCGGCGCGGGTCATGGCCTGCTGCAGGTCGCGGGTGCCTTCGGGCGACAGCGCCAGGCGGGTGTCGCTGTTGAGCGGCGGCAATTCCAGCGAGGCTTCGCCACCACAGCGCTGGGCCTGACTGCGGTAGACGTTGATCGTATCGATCAGTTGCGCCTCTTCACCGGTGAAGGCCTGGGCGCTGGTAGCGGCGAGCAGGCCCAGCGTCAGGCCGACGAGGCAGGCAACGGATGGGACGCGCATGTGGATCTCCCTGTAACTGGCAGCGTCTGGATCTGCGCTGCCCATCCTACACAACGGCAAGGCTTTTGGCCCGGCCATGTGCAGTGTGAAAAGGCGGGCCTTGGCAGTCGAATGCGGTTGGCAAAAGAGGGAGTAGACCGCTGCTCGGCGAAAAAGTGCGATCGTTGTTGGCGCGCTATTGCTTCAAGGTACAGAAGAAGGTTGTGACCCTGCGGTCAACGTGGAGAACCGGCTGTATCACCGGCACCATTTTGACCTGCAGGGATTGCAGCGTGTCTTACCAGAGTGCCACCGCTGCTGCTCCGACAACCCGGCCGAATACCGCCAGCGCCGTGTCCACGTCCGCTTCGCTGGTGTAGCGCCCGAGGCTCAGACGCACGCTGTTGCGCGCCTGGTGCTCGTCGAGGCCAAGAGCCAGCAGCACATGGGACGCCGCGTTGCTCGCCGAGTTGCAGGCCGAGGTGGTGGACAGCGCCAGCTCGCCGGCCAGGGCCAGGCTGTTGAAACCCTTGGCGTCGATGCGCAGGTTGAGGGTGTGGGGAATACGCTGCATCGCGCAGCCATTGAGCGTCACTCCGGGCAAGGCCAGCAGGCCGTCGCGCAGGCGCCGGGCGAGCTGTTCCAGGCGTTGGTACTCCGTCTCGCCGGGCTGGCCGGCCAAGTCGAAGGCGCTGCCCATGCCGACGATCTGGTGGGTGGCCAGGGTGCCGGAACGCAGGCCGCGTTCATGGCCGCCACCGTGCATCTGCGCACGCATGACCGGGCGAGCGTGAGGGCCGACGTAGAGGGCGCCGATGCCCTTGGGGCCGTAGACCTTGTGCGCCGAGAACGACATCAGGTCGACGGCCTGGTGCGCCAGGTCGATGCGGACCTTGCCCACGGCCTGGGCCGCGTCCACATGCAGCAGCGCGCCATGCTCGCGGACCAACTGGCCGATACGGGCGAAGTCAGTCACCGTGCCCAGTTCATTGTTCACCGCCATCAGCGACACCAGGCGCGTGTCCGGGCGCAAGGCGGCCTGCACGGCTTCGGCCTGGATCAGGCCATGGGCGTCGGGCGCCAGGCGGGTCACTGTCCAGCCCTGGCGCTCCAGTTCGGCGGCGGTGTCGAGGATGGCCTTGTGTTCGAGCTGGCTGGTCAGCAGGTGCCCCGGCTGCGCGAAGCCTTGGGCGACGCCCTTGAGCGCCAGGTTGTTGGATTCGGTGGCGCCGGAGGTCCAGACCAGATCGTCGGGCTGTGCGCCCACCTGCATGGCCACCTGCTGGCGGGCCTGTTCGACGGCCTCGCGGGCCGCCTGGCCGTGGACGTGGCCACTGGAGGCGGGGTTGCCGAAGTTCGCCTCGCGTCCCAGGCAGGTGAGCATGGCGGCAATGACCCGGTCATCGACCGGAGTGGTGGCGGCGTAATCGAAGTAGAGCGGGGTGCTGGGCATGATCGCGGGCGGGTCCGTGCGTGGACGCCGCCTGTCGGCATCCATGGACATCATCCTAGGCAACTGCCGGTATGAATGTTTTTTCTTTTTCCCGTTCCAGGGCGATTTTAGAAAAAAATTCTATTCCTTTTCGTTATGTATTTAGAATTTTTTTCTTACGAGGGTCAGAGCCATTGCCACGGTGCCTGCTTGGTGATCATCACCAGCACGATCAGGAACATACCGGCAAACCCCGCCACCCCCATCCACAGCCAGGGGCGGTACAGCCGCTGATAGTCCTCACCCAGCACTGTGCCATGCTCGACCGCCTGGGCCGCGAGGCGCTGCATGCGCGTCTGCAACAGCAGCACCGGCAGCCACAGGGCGCCCACCGTGAAAAAGATCAGCAGTGCGCCACGCAGCCAGTCCGTGGACCACGGCATGCCGGTCACGCTGACCATGGCGTAGCCAGTCAGCAACTGCAGCACTCCGGCGGGTGTGGTGATCCAGGCATCGAAGCGCACCACCATCCTGGCCACGGCGGCGATCACCCGTGGATCGCGGCTGCGGTTCGCGGCGATCAGGTACAGGTACGAGCCCATGCCGAAACCGAACAGGAATACGGCAGCGATCACATGCAGGTACTTGAGCAGCAGGTAGCTCATCTCAGCCTCGCCCGTGCTGGAAGCTGACGCTGTAGCGCACCTTGTCCGGTTCGCCGATGGCCGCCAGGTACTGCTCGACACTGATCTCGCCGACGCAGGGGCGGGCGCCCGGGGCTGGGGTGTAGCCCTCGATGACCCTGGCCATCAGCGCCACCGCCGCGCAGCTGGGAATTTCCGGGCCCTTGTCGTCGCGGGCGCTGACCTGGGCCTGCAGGCGCAGTGGCTGGCCCTGCATGTCCAGGCCGCGGACATCGAGGTACATCGCACTCATGCCATCGCCAAAGCGCTCGAAATGGCCGCCCAGGCGATGCAGACGCCGCGCCCAGGGCAGCGGATCGCGCACCAGGCCGTACTTGACCAGCAATGCCAGCGCGGCATTGGCCAGGCCACCGGCCATGAGCCCGGAGCCGGCCTTGAACGCCAGGTCTCGGGCGCCGTAGCGCTCGGCGAAGATGTCCATGTCCGGCACATCGACGTTGTTCAGCAGGCGCCAGCCCAGGCCAGGCAGGTGGCGCAGCTGCAGGCCGAGCCAGCCGTCGACGGTGTGCGGGCGTCCGTCGCGCCACTGGCGGATCGGCCGGCCGGCGTAGGCCAGCACGCCCTCGATGGTGGACAGGCCGGGCATCTTCGCCGAGGAGGAAATGCCGTGCTCGATACGGTCTATGCGGCTGAAGTGATGGCGCTGCTCGTCGAGGATCGCCGACGACAGGCTGGGCACCGAGCTGCAGCCGCTGAGCAGCGCGACATTGGCCTGGCGGGCGCGGGCGTCCAGGCGCTCAATGCCGTTGACGAACACCCGGCAGTCGGAGAGGTCGCAATAGCTGGCGCCGGCCTCGATGCAGGCTTCGGCCACGCTGTAGGGCTGGCCCTGGAAGGGGCCGCCGGTATGGATCACCCAGTCGATGCGCAGCGTGCGCAGTGCCTCGGCGAAGCCGGGGGCCATGGCGTCGCCGCACCAGCTTTCGCTGCCGCTCAGCTGGGTGGCCAGTTGGGCGAGGCTGTTGGCGTTACGGCCGGCGATCACCAGTTGCACGGCGGGCATCTGCTGCAGGTGGCGGCAGATGATCCGGCCGAAGTTGCCGTAGGCGCCGATCACCAGGATTCTGCGGGACATGCGGGGGTCCTTGTGCATGTGTCGGGGGAGGAAAAGCTGACTTACATTTCCCTGTAGGAGCGGCCTTGCGCCGCGAAAGGGCCGCAGAGCGGCCCCAGCGATCGTTGCATCAACACTGAGATCCTGGGGCTGCTACGCAGCCCTTTCGCGGCGCAAGGCCGCTCCTACACAGAGGGGGCAGCGCAGGGCTGGTCAGCCCTCGTAGCCCAGGTTCGGCGCCAGCCAGCGTTCGCTGACGCTGACATCCTGGCCCTTGCGCGCGCTGTATCGCTCGATCTGGTCCTTGTCCACCTTGCCCACGGCGAAGTACTGCGCCTGCGGGTGGGCGAAGTACCAGCCGCTGACTGCTGCCGCCGGGAACATGGCGAAGTGCTCGGTGAGGAACACGCCGCTCGGGCCGGTCTCGCCGATGGCGGTGCCATCGAGCAGGCGGAACAGGGTTTCCTTCTCGGTGTGGTCCGGGCAGGCCGGGTAGCCGGGGGCCGGGCGGATACCGCTGTACTGCTCCTTGATCAGCGCCTCGTTGTCCAAGTGCTCGTCCTTGGCGTAACCCCAGTGCTCCTTGCGCACCTGCTCGTGCAGCCACTCGGCGCAGGCCTCGGCCAGGCGGTCGGCCAGGGCCTTGACCATGATCGAGCTGTAGTCGTCGCCCTTGTCCTGGTAGGCCTTGGCCACTTCCTCGGCGCCGATGCCGGCGGTGGTGATGAAACCGCCGACATAGTCGGTCACGCCGCTGTCCTTCGGCGCGACGAAGTCGGCCAGCGACCAGTTCGGCTTGCCGTCGGGCTTGATAGTCTGCTGGCGCAGGTGGTGGAGGGTGGCCAGGGTGTCACCGTTGCCGCCATACACCTCGATGTCGTCGTGTTCGACCTGGTTGGCCGGCCAGAAACCGAACACCGCGCGGGCGCTGATCAGCTTCTCGTCGATCAGCTTGTCGAGCATTTCGCGGGCGTCCTTGTACAGCGCCGTGGCAGCCTCGCCGACCACTTCGTCGGTGAGGATGCGCGGGAACTTGCCGGCCAGGTCCCAGGAGATGAAGAACGGCGTCCAGTCGATGTACTCGGCCAGGGTGCGCAGGTCGATGTCTTCCAGCACCTTGACGCCGGTGAAGGAGGGCACCGCGGCCTGGTAGCCGACCCAGTCGTACTGCGGCTTGGCGGCGATGGCCTGGGCGTAGCTCAGGCGTTCGGTGCGGGCGCTGCGGTTGGCGGTGCGCTCGCGCACCTCGACGTATTCCTGGCGGGTCTTCTCGACGAAGCCGCTCTTGAGCTCCTTGGACAGCAGCTGGGTGGCCACGCCCACCGCGCGCGAGGCGTCGGTGACATAGACCACGGCGTCGTTGGAATACTTGGGCTCGATCTTCACCGCGGTGTGGGCTTTCGAGGTGGTGGCGCCACCGATCATCAGCGGCAGGTGGAAGTCCTGGCGCTGCATCTCGCGGGCGACGTGGACCATCTCGTCCAGCGACGGGGTGATCAGGCCGGACAGGCCGATGATGTCGCACTTCTGCTCGCGGGCGGTCTGCAGGATTTTCTCGGCCGGGACCATCACGCCCATGTCGACGATGTCGTAGCCGTTGCAACCGAGCACCACGCCGACGATGTTCTTGCCGATGTCGTGCACGTCGCCCTTGACCGTGGCCATGAGGATCTTGCCCTTGGCCTCCGGCTTGTCGCCTTTCTCTTCCTCGATGAACGGAATGAGGTGGGCCACGGCCTGTTTCATCACGCGGGCGGACTTCACCACCTGCGGCAGGAACATCTTGCCGGCGCCGAACAGGTCGCCGACCACGTTCATGCCGCTCATCAGCGGGCCTTCGATGACTTCGATGGGGCGCGCCGACTGTTGGCGGCATTCTTCGGTGTCTTCGACGATGTAGGCGGTGATGCCCTTGACCAGCGCATGCTCGAGGCGCTTGTCCACCGGCATCGAGCGCCATTCTTCGTTCTCGACTTCCTTGGTGGCACCGCCGCCCTTGTAGTCGTCGGCAATCGCCAGCAGGGCGTCGGTACCGTGCGGGGTGCGGTTGAGCACCACGTCCTCGACCTTCTCACGCAATGCCGCCGGGATCTCGTCATAGATCTCCAGCTGGCCGGCGTTGACGATACCCATGGTCAGGCCGTTCTGGATCGCGTGGTAGAGGAACACCGAGTGGATCGCCTCGCGCACCGGGTTGTTGCCGCGGAACGAGAACGACACGTTGGACACGCCGCCGGAGCTCAGGGCATACGGCAGGTGATCGCGGATATAGGCGCAGGCCTCGATGAAATCTACCGCGTAGTTGTTGTGCTCCTCGATGCCGGTGGCGACGGCGAAGATGTTCGGGTCGAAAATGATGTCTTCCGGCGGGAAGCCCACCTCGTTGACCAGGATGTCGTAGCTGCGCTGGCAGATCTCGCGCTTGCGCGCGGCGGTGTCGGCCTGGCCGACCTCGTCGAAGGCCATCACCACCACGGCGGCGCCGTAGCGCTTGCACAGGCGGGCGTGGTGCTTGAACTGCTCGACGCCTTCCTTCATCGAGATCGAGTTGACGATGCCCTTGCCCTGGATGCACTTGAGGCCGGCCTCGATCACCTCCCACTTGGAGGAGTCGATCATGATCGGCACCCGGGAGATGTCCGGCTCGCCGGCGATCAGGTTGAGGAAGCGGACCATGGCGGCCTGGGAGTCGAGCATCCCTTCGTCCATGTTGATGTCGATCACCTGGGCGCCGGCCTCGACCTGCTGCAGGGCCACCTCGAGCGCCTCGGTGTAGTTCTCTTCGCGAATCAGCCGGGCGAACTTGGCGGAACCGGTGATGTTTGTGCGCTCGCCGACGTTGACGAACAGCGACTGGCGATCGATGGTGAACGGCTCCAGGCCCGACAGGCGGCAGGCCTTGGGGATGTCCGGAATCGCCCGCGGCTTGTACTTGGCGACCGCCTCGGCGATGGCCTGGATGTGCGGCGGGGTGGTGCCGCAGCAGCCGCCGATGATGTTGAGGAAGCCGCTGGCGGCGAACTCCTCGACCACCGCGGCCATTTCCGCCGGGGTCTCGTCGTACTCGCCGAAGGCGTTGGGCAGGCCGGCGTTGGGGTGGGCGGACACATGGGTGTCGGCCTTGGTCGCCAGCTCTTCCAGATACGGACGCAGGTCCTTGGCGCCCAGGGCGCAGTTCAGGCCGACGGAGATCGGCTTGGCGTGGCGCACCGAGTTCCAGAAGGCTTCGGTGGTCTGGCCCGACAGGGTGCGGCCGGAGGCGTCGGTGATGGTGCCGGAGATCATGATCGGCAGTTCGACGTCGTCCTCCTCGAACACCTGCTGCACGGCGAAAATCGCCGCCTTGGCATTGAGGGTGTCAAAGATGGTCTCGATCAGGATCAGGTCGGCGCCGCCCTCGATCAGGCCACGGGTGGCCTCGATGTAGTTCTCCACCAGTTCATCGAAGGTGACGTTGCGATAGCCTGGGTCGTTGACGTCGGGGGAGATCGAGCAGGTGCGGCTGGTCGGGCCGAGCACGCCGGCGACGAAGCGCGGCTTGTCCGGGGTCTCGAGGGTCTTGGCGTCGGCCACCTGGCGGGCGACGCGCGCGCCCTCGACGTTGAGCTCGTACACCAGCGCTTCCATGCCGTAGTCGGCCTGGGAAATCTGCGTGGCGTTGAAGGTGTTGGTCTCGAGGATATCGGCGCCGGCGTCCAGGTAGGCTTTCTCGATCGCGGCGATGACATCCGGGCGGCTGAGCAGCAGCAGATCGTTGTTGCCTTTGACATCGCTTGGCCAATCGGCGAAGCGCGTGCCACGATAGTCGTGTTCCTCGAGGCGGTAACTCTGGATCATAGTACCCATGCCGCCGTCGAGGATCAGGATGCGCTCTTTGAGTGCTTTCTGGAGTGCTTGGTAACGAGCGCTGCGGTCGGACATAGGAACTACCTGGTCGGGCGAATATCAGAAGGTGCCGAATAATAACAAAGCTGCACGGATTTTAGGCGTACCGCCGATTTGCATGAATTTACTTCATGTTGGTGCGGCGCCCCAACACCTCAGGACCCGCCAGGCACATCGTGATGGCTTCAAGTAACCAGGACTTTCGGCACATGCTGCATCGCATATTTGCCAGCGCCTTCGCCTTGCTCATCAGTGGCGCGGCGTTCGGGCAGGCCCCCCAAGCGAGCCCGACGATTTCATACACCCGGGATATCCAACCGATCTTCACCGAGAAGTGCGTGGCCTGCCACGCCTGCAACGACGCCGCCTGCCAGCTCAACCTGGGCAGCGCCGAGGGCGCCGAGCGCGGTGCTTCCAAGGTGCCGGTCTACCAGGGCGAGCGCAGCCAGGCGGTGCCCACCACGCGGTTGTTCTACGATGCCCGTGACGAAGCCGGCTGGCGCAAGCAGGGCTTCTACTCGGTGCTGGACAAGCAGGGCAGCCAGGCCGCGCTGATGGCGCGCATGCTCGAGCTGGGCCACAAGACCCCGCTCACGCCCAATGCCAAGCTGCCCGAGGAGATCGTCCTGGGGCTCAACCGCAACAACATGTGCCCGTTGCCCCACGAGTTCGACGCCTACGCCGGCGCCCACCCCAAGGAGGGCATGCCGCTGGCGGTCACCGGCCTGACCGACCAGGAGTACCAGACCCTGCAGCGCTGGCTGGCGGCTGGCGCTCCGGTCGAGAAAACGCCGATCCAGCCCAGCGCGGTCGAGGCAAAGCAGATCGCCGACTGGGAAGAGCTGCTCAACCGCCCCGGTTCGACCGAGGCACTGGTCGGCCGCTGGCTGTACGAGCACCTGTTCCTCGCCCACATCCACTTCGTCGGCGGCGAGCCGGGCCACTTCTTCCAGTGGGTGCGTTCGCGCACGCCGAGCGGCCAGCCGGCAGACCTGATCGCCACCCGTCGCCCCAACGACCCGCCAGGCACCGATTTCTACTACCGGCTGATCCCGGTGCAGGGGGTGATCGTCCACAAGACCCACATCACCTACCCGATGGGGCCGCAGAAGCTCAAGCGGGTCAAGCAGCTGTTCTACAGCGGCGACTGGCATGCCTCGTCGCTGCCCGGCTACGGCCCGCGCCACCGCGCCAACCCGTTCGAGACCTTCGAGGCGATCCCGGCGGTGGCCCGCTACCAGTTCATGCTGGACAACGCCGAGTACTTCGTCCGCACCTTCATTCGCGGCCCGGTATGCCGTGGCCAGATCGCCACCGACGTGATCCGCGACAACTTCTGGGCGCTGTTCCAGGAGCCGGCCCACGACCTGTACATCACCGATGCCGAGTACCGGGGCGAGGCCACGCCGCTGCTGGCCATGCCCGGGCAGATCGACGACGTCGGCAGCGTGCTGAGCCTGTGGCACGCCTACCGCGACAAACGCAACGAGTACGAGGCGCTACGTCGCGAGGCCTATGCCGAGCAGCCGGCGCCGAGTTGGTCGACCCTGTGGGCCGGCAACGACAACGCGCTGCTGAGCATCTTCCGTCACTTCGACAGCGCCTCGGTGACCAAGGGCCTGATCGGTGACGTGCCGCTGACCATGTGGCTGTTCGACTACCCGCTGTTCGAGCGTACCTACTACCAGCTGGCGGTGAACTTCGATGTGTTCGGCAACGTCTCGCACCAGTTGCAGACACGCCTGTACTTCGACCTGATCCGCAATGGCGCCGAGATCAACTTCCTGCGCCTGATGCCGGCCGGCAAGCGCGGTGAGATCCTCGGCGACTGGTACCAGAACAGCGGCAAGGTGAAGATGTGGATGGACTACGAGGACATCGACACCAGCACCCCGAGCGCGCTGAAGCTGGACAAGCACGATCCCAAGCGTGACTTCGGCCTGCAGCTGCTGCAGCGCACCGGCAGCCTGAACGTGGCGCCCGATCCGATCAACCGCTGCCAGGGCGCCTATTGCTCGCGACCCGGCCTGTCCCAGGAGTTCCGCGACGTCGAGCAGTCGCTGAGCCGCCTGGTGTCGCGCCCGGCCGCGGGCCTGAAGGTGATCGGCCAGCTGCCCGAGGCGACCATGCTGCGCATCGAAGGGCAGGGCGGTCAGCGCCAGGTCTACAGCCTGCTGCGCAACCGCGCCCACAGCAACGTGGCGTTCCTGCTCGGCGAGGCCTACCGCTACCAGCCGGGGCTGGACACCCTGACCCTGGTCCCGGGCGTGCTCAGCAGCTACCCCAACTTCATCTTCAACATCCCGGTGGCCGATGTGCCGGAGTTCGTCGAGGACATGGAAGCGGCGCGGGACGACACGGCGAAGTTCGAGCGCATCGTCATGCGCTGGGGCGTGCGTCGCAGCCATCCCGAGTTCTGGCGCTACTTCCATGACCTGAACAGCTACATCAAGCAGACCGAGCCGGTGGAGGCGGGGGTGCTGGACATGAACCGCTACGAGAACCTCTGATCGGTTGGCCGGGACTTTCCCGGCCTGTTGCGGTCGGAACTGCTGGATGGTTTCGGTTGAAATGGCTCTGCAGCCATCGCCGGGGTAGGAGCGGCCTTGTGCCGCGAAAGGGCTGCAAAGCAGCCCCAGGGGCCTCCAGCAACGCTGCAAAGATTGCTGGGGCCGCGCAGCGGCCCTTTCGCGGCACAAGGCCGCTCCTACCCCCGCGATGACATAGCCTGATTGCCGAAGCCTCAACGCACCGGTCAACGCAGGGTTTTTCATGCTGTATTCGCTTCAGGCTCTCCGGGCATTCGCCGCCTGGGTGGTGGTCTGCCACCACTTCATGCAGATCTTCTTCGACTTCCACGCCACCGGCCCCCTCGGCCAACTGCTCGCCGACCGCGGCGCGGTGGGGGTGGACATCTTCTTCGTCATCAGTGGCCTGGTGATCTACCTCTCGACCCGCGACAAGGACATCGCGCCCGCACAGTTCCTGCTCAACCGCGCCCTGCGCATCGTGCCCGCCTACTGGTTCTATACCCTGCTGATGGCAGCGCTGATGCTGGTCGCCAGCCGCTGGATGCCGCACCAGGTGTTCGAATGGCAGCACCTGCTGCTGTCGCTGTTGTTCATCCCTGCGGAGAATCCGGGTGGCTACGGCTTGTATCCGACCCTCAATGTCGGCTGGACGCTGAACTTCGAGATGTTCTTCTACCTGTTGTTCGGCCTGGCGTTCCTGGTGCGCCAGCGCCACCACCTGCTGTTGGTGACGGCGGCGCTGCTGCTGGTCAGCGAGGTACTGGGCCGCCTCGGCGTGCTCAGCCGCTTCTACAGCAACGACATCGTCTACGAGTTCCTGCTGGGCATTGGCCTGGGCGTGCTGTACCGCCGCGGGCTGATTCGCCAGGGCTTGTGGCTGCCGCTGGGGCTGCTCGGCGTGGCGGGGTATGCGCTGTATCACCTGGACGCCTCGCAGCGCCTCCTGCACTGGGGCCTGCCCAGCGCCCTGGTGGTGCTGGCGTTCATCGCCCTGGAGCCATTCTTCAAGGGTAACCGGGTGCTCAAGGCGCTGGGGGATTGCTCCTATTCGGTCTACCTGGTGCATGTGCTGGTGCTGTATGGCGGCCTGTTCGCCAGCGAACGCCTGCGCCTGAATCCGTACCTGGTGTTCGCCTTGTGCGTGCCGTCAATCGGACTAATGTCGTGGCTCAGCTACCACTGGCTGGAGCGTGGCCTATACGGGCGGCTCAAGGCCGGATTCGCGGGGCGTGGCGCCCAGGAGCCTGCGCTGGCGCTATCCCGAGTCAAATGCTAGGACTTTGTTCGAGGGCCGGGTTGGCGTACACTGCCGGCAAGTCTGTGAGGAACTTCCATGAGCGCTATAACCATTACCGACGCCGCCCATGATTACCTGGCCGATCTGCTCTCCAAGCAGAACACGCCTGGCATCGGCATCCGTATCTTCATCACCCAGCCGGGCACCACCTACGCCGAGACCTGCATCGCCTACTGCAAGCCGGGCGAGGAGAAACCCGACGACCAGCCGGTTGGCCTGAAGAGCTTCACCGCCTACCTCGACGCAGTCAGCGTGCCGTTCCTCGAGGACGCGCTGGTCGACTACGCCACCGACCGCATGGGCGGCCAGCTGACCATCAAGGCGCCGAACGCCAAGGTGCCGATGGTCAACGAAGACAGCCCGATCAACGAGCGTATCAACTACTACCTGCAGACCGAGATCAACCCGGGCCTGGCCAGCCACGGCGGCGCCGTGAGCCTGGTGGACGTGGTCGACGACGGCATCGCCGTGCTGCAGTTCGGCGGCGGCTGCCAGGGCTGCGGCCAGGCCGACGTGACGCTGAAGGAAGGCATCGAGCGCACCCTGCTCGAACGCATTCCGGAGCTCAAGGGCGTGCGTGACGTGACCGACCACAGCCAGAAGGAAAACGCGTACTACTGATCGCCAGTGGTGACGCCATCGCGGGGCAAGCCCGCTCCCACGCCTGGGCCATGCCTGGATCAATGCGTGGGAGCGGGCTTGCCCCGCGATGTTTTCAGGTGTTGTGCATTGATCCCTAGCAACAAAGTGTTACGGATTCAACCCCTGCGACAACCGGTCGCGCCCCGTAAACAAAGGGCTGCAGCCTGGTCGGCCGGATATCGGGTGGATGGTGCAGGGGTGGCGTGACAGAATGCCCCGGTTTTCTGGCCGGCCCATCCCAGGGGTCGGCACCTTCCCTGTAAAGGATGGTTCCATGAATGATCTGTTGACCCGGCGCGCGGTTGTCGCCGGGATGGGCGTACTGGGGCTTGGCCTGCTGGCGGGTTGCAACCCGGCCCGGGGCCTGGACTTCAAGTACGGCAAGAACATGAGCAACGAGATCCTCGGGCGCAAGTTCAAGCTCAAGGACACTCAAGGCAACGAGCGCACCCTGTCGAGTTTCTACGGCTCGATGCCGATGATCTTCTTCGGCTTCACTCAGTGCCCGGCCGTCTGCCCGACCGCCATGGCGCGCGTGGCGCAGATCCGCAAGATCCTGCGCGGCCGTGACCGTGACCTGTTCCAGCCGGTGTTCATCACCCTGGATCCGGAGCGCGACAGCCCCGAGATACTCGATGCCTACGTCAAGGCCTTCGACCCGTCGATCGTTGCCCTGACCGGTACCCCCGAGGAAATCGCCGAGGTGGCCCGGGAATTCAAGGTGTTCTACGAAAAGGTCCCGGCCGGCGACACCTACACTGTCTCTCACTCGTCCACCAGCTACGTCTACGACACACGTGGCACCCTGCGCCTGAGCCTGGGCCATTCCCTGAACGCCAAGGAATGTGCCGAGGACCTGGTCACCCTGATGGAGATCTGCTGAATGTCGATGCAACCGATCAAACGCGGTCTGGCCGCCCTGGCCCTGCTGGGCATGACCCTGCCGGCGTTCGCCCAGACCACCGTGAGCGACGCCTGGGTGCGCGCCAGCGTACCGCACCAGCAATCGACCGGCGCCTTCATGACCCTGACTGCCAGCAGCGACAGCAAGCTGGTGAGCGTCGCCTCACCCGTGGCCAAGGACGTGCAGGTGCATGAGATGGTCATGAACGGCGATGTGATGAAGATGGGGCCTGTCGATGCCATCGCGCTGCCGGCGGGCAAGCCCGTCAAGCTGGACCCCAATGGCTACCACGTGATGTTGATGGGCCTGAACCAGCAGGTGAAGGAAGGCGAGCAGGTGCCGCTGACCCTGACCATCATCGATGCCAAGGGCGCCAAGGAAACCCTGCAGGTACAGGCACCGGTGCGCGCGCTCAACGCCGAGGCCGGCGGTGGGCATGACCATATGCATATGAACCACTGATCGTGGATCGGGGGCGCTTTGCGCCCGTTCGCGGCACAAGGCCGCTCCTACAGAGGAAATCGCAGTCCCCTGTAGGAGCGGCCTTGTGCCGCGAACGGGCTGCAAAGCAGCCCCAGCGGCCCGTCAGCTACGAAAACGTGGCAACGGCCGTTCGATGTTCAGCGAGGTCAGGGTCTTGCGCACCTGTGCATCCTCGGCCTCCAGCGCCTTCAGGCTGGCGCGGATCTTCCCGGCGGCGGGCACATCGCCCTGGCGGTCGATCCAGTCGGCGATCTCCTTGCAGGCGCTGCTCAGGCAGGCCTGGCGCTGGCTCATCAGCGACAGGAGCGTGGTGATTTCTCGTTCGGACATGACGCGATCCTCCATTCAGCCCCTTGAGTGTAGCAGCGCCCGGCCAGGCTGCTCGTAGCCGATGGCCAGTGCCCAGCCCGCCAGCGCACAGACAAACAGCGTCGCCCCCATAGCCTGGCAGGCACCCGCCAGCAGCAGTCCCGCGCCAATCTGCAGGTAGTAGAACAAGCCGAACAACGCGCCCGCCGTGCCACGGCAGTCGGCGTAGTCGACCAGCGCCGAGCCCAGCACCAGCGGAATCGCCATGGCGAAGGCGAACATCACCAGGGCCATGGCCAGCACCGTCCACAGGCTGTCGCCCAGCCCCAGCAGTGCCAGCGCCGCCAGTAGGTCGAGCAGGCACGCCAGGCGCAGCAGGCGCGCCGTGGCCACCCCGCGCTGCAACAGTCGTGCATTGAGTCGCGCGCCCAGCAGCGAGCCGAGCGCCAGCGCCGCGCCGGAGTAGCCCATCCACGGGCTGGCGCCGAGGCGCTCGAAAACAAACGGCGCCAGGCTGTACCAGCTGAACACGCTGATGTTGAACACTGCCACCAGGGCGCTGGCCAGCAGCACGCGACGGTCGCGCAGCAGGCGTCGCAGCACCTGGCCGAGCGCGGGCGTCGCCTGCGCGGCGGGGCGCGTCTCGGGCAGGCCGCGCCAGGTCCAGGCGAGCAGCAGCGCGGCCATCAGCAACTGGCCGGCGAGTACACCGTGATAGCCGAACAGCCGGTCCAGCCAGGCGCCGCTGATCAGCCCGAGCGCCGGGCTGAGCGCCAGGCATACGCCGATCAACGAGAACACCCGGGCCAGTTCAGGGCCGGCGTGGCGATCGCGCAGGATGGTCTGGGTGACCACGGAGCCCACCGCCGCCGCGAAGGCCGCCACGATCCGCGCCAGCAGCAGTTGGCTGAAGTCGACCGCCAGCAGCGCCGCCAGTGCTGCGGTGGTATAGAGCGACAGGCCGGCAAGCATGGCCGGGCGCCGCCCCCACAGGTCGCAGGCACGCCCCCAGGCCAGCACGCCGACGGCAAACGCGACGAAGTACAGCGACAGGGTCAGCGAAGCCTGGGCAGCGCTGACGGCGAATGCTTCGGCCAAGGAGACCAGGGCAGGGCTGTAGAGGGTTTCGGCGACTTGCGGAAACATCAGCAGGGCGGTGGCCAGGGCCAGCCAGGAACGGGAAAGCATGGGAGTGAACGCCTTGCAGCACAAACGGGCGCTCATGGTAGGGACGTTGTGCCGTGAGCTATTATCGCGATTCCGTTGCTCTATCGTTGAAATCGGACAATTACAGCCATGGCCTGGTTAGCCCCCGACACCCAGTTCGACCCCGATGCTTTCGACGCGCCGGTACTGGGCATCTGCTCGGCTCTGGGCGACCACGACTCGGGGCGCCACCGCCATGGCCGCGGCCAGGTGCTGTTCACCCGCCAGGGCTGCGTGCGCATCCAGACGCCCGGACGCCTGTGCCTGCTGCCACCGACCCAGGCTGCGTGGATTCCGGCGGGGCTGGAGCATCGGGCGCGCATGCGCGAAACGGTAGACTACCGCTCGCTGTATTTCAGCGCCGTGCTCAACGTGGAGCTGCCCGACGACGTGACGATCATCAGCGTCAACCCGTTGCTGCGCGAACTGCTCGAACGCATTGCCCAGGCGCCGTTCGACACGGCCTGGGACCGAGGTGACCAGGTGCACCTGCTGGCGCTGTGTCTGGGCGAATTGCGCCTGGCGCCGCGCCAGCCGATGTTCCTGCCACTGCCAGGCGATCGCCGCCTGGTTGGGCTGGTCGAGCGGCTCGAGCGCCTGCCGCCAGCGCTGGGTGAACTGGCGCGGCAGGTTGGCGCCAGCGAGAAGACCATCAGCCGCCTGCTGCGCCGGGATACCGGCATGTCCTATCAGCAATGGCGCCAGCAGTGGCGGTTGTTGCGGGCAATGGAACAGCTGGCGTTGCAGCGGCCGCTGGGCGCCATCGCCGACGACCTGGGCTTCGCCAGCGACAGTGCCTTCATTGCGTTCTTTCGCGGCATGACCGGCATCACGCCAGGCGCCTGGAACCGGGGCGCAGCTACAGGCCCAGACAGGCCTGGCGATAGGCCCCCGGCGTAACCCCATAGGCCTGCTTGAACTGGCGGCTGAGGTGGCTCTGGTCGGCGAAGCCCAGGGTGACGGCGACCTCCAGTGCCGGCAGGCCGCTGCGCAACAGCTCGCGGGCGCGGGCCAGGCGGCGCTGCTTGAGCCAGGCGTGGGGCGGCAGGCCGGTGGCCTGGCGGAACACCCGGGCGAAGTGGAACGGCGACAGGTTCACCGCCGCCGCCAGGGTTTCCAGCGAGGGCGGCTCGACCAGCCGGCTCTCCAGCAGCTCGCGGGCACGGGCCACGGCCAGCGGCTCGTTGCCGGGGGCGGCGGGCTCGGCGCAGTGGCCGTGGCGCTGCACCAGCGCCAGCACCGCTTGGCGCCAGGCGGTCTGTTGCTCCAGGGCGCTGGCGCAGGATTCGGACAACTGGTGCAGATGGCTGAAAGCGGCGGCCAGGGCCGGGTCCTGGATCACGCTGTCCTTGAACCGGGGCAGGCCGTGGCGGCCCAGCTCCAGTTCGTCGAGCACGCCGGTGACCCGCTCGTGTTCGGGGTAGAAGCCACGGTAGCGCCAGCCGGCCTCGTGGGCGGTGGCACCGGTGTGCAGCTCGTCGGGATTGATCAGCACCATGCTGCCCACCGGCGCCAGGTGCTCGCTGCCGCGGTGCCAGAAACGCTGGGCGCCGGATTCGATCACGGTGAACACGTAGCCTTCGTGCACATGCGGGGCGAAGCGCTGCTGGATGTAGCGGGCGTGCAGCATCTCGACGTCGCCGAGGGCGGGCGCCTGCCACAGGTGGGCCTGTTCGCGCAGGGGCGTGGTCATGCCAGCCAGCTGCGCAGGAGGAAGAAGATCAGCATGCTCGCCAGCATGCTCAGCAACACGCTGCGGGTCAACAGCACCAGGGCGATCGCCACCAGCGAACCAAGCAGGTAAGGGTTCAGCGGGCTCAGCTCGAGCTGGTGGCCGGGCAGGAAGATGATCGGCCCGCAGATCGCGGTGAGCATGCCGGGCACGGCGAAGCCGAGGAACTGCCGCGCATTGGAGCTCAGGCGCAGCGGCAGGCGCGGTTCAAGGAAGGCGTAGCGGTTGAGGAACACCACCGCGCCCATGGCGACGATCAGCAGCCAGATCATGAGCGGCCTCCGGAGAATTTCTGGCAGATAAAGCCAGCGGCCATGCCCAGCAAGCCTGCCACCACCAGGGCAGTTTCCCAGTGCCAGTAGCTGAACAGCACCGAGCAGAACAGCGACACCGCCACGCACACCACGGTCGGCAGGTTGCGCACCAGCGGCGCGATCAGCGCGACGAAGGTGGCGACGATGGAGAAGTCCAGGCCCAGCTGGTCCAGGTGCGGGATGTTCTGGCCGAGGACGATGCCGGCCAGGGTGAACAGGTTCCAGGCCACATAGAAGGTCAGGCCGACGCCCAGGGCGTACCAGCGGTTGAACTGCTGCTGGTCGTGGTGGCTGGTCAGGGCGAAGAACTCGTCGGTGAGCAGAAAGCCCAGGCCCAGGCGCCAGCGGGTCGGCAAGCCGGACATCACCGGGCGCATGGACAACCCGTAGAGCAGGTGCTGCGAGGTCAGCAGCAGGGTGGTGAGCAGGATCGACAGCAGGTTGGCGCCGCCCTTGAGCATGCCGATGGCCACCAGCTGCGCGGCGCCGGCGAAGACGATGGCCGACAGGCCCTGGCCTTGCCAGGCGCTGAGGTTGGCCTCGATGGCCATGGAGCCTGCCAGCAGGCCCCAGGGCGCGACGGCCAGGGACAGCGGCAGGATGGCGATGGCACCGTGAAGGAAGGCATTGCGGGCGAGCGGTGGGCTGGACATGGGAACGACAACGAATCGACAGGGCAGGCCAGCATGACAGAGCGGCGCGGGGGCGGCTTGAACGATCTTGCTTTGTTGTCGATCATGCCGGCCCCTGAGGGGGTCAGACCATTGCCAGGCGCTGCTTGCGGGTCGGCGCGGGGAAGGCCTGGTCGATGGCCCGCAGGTCTGCTTCGCTCAATATCAGCCCTGCCGCCGCCGCGTTCAGGCGCACATGCTCCGGGTAGGTGGCCTTGGGAATGGCGATCACGCCCTCCTGGCGCGTGACCCAGGCCAGGCTCACCTGGGCCGGCGTGGCGCCATGGCGTGCGGCGATATCGCCCAGCACGGGATGTCGCAGCAGGCGCCCGGCCTGGGCCAGCGGGCAGTAGGCCATGGTCGGCAGGCCCTGCTGCTGGCTCCAGGGCAGCAGGTCGAACTCGATGCCGCGCTCGGCCGGGTTGTACAGCACCTGGTTGGTGGCGCAGGCGGGGTTGTCGAGCTCGCGCAGGTCGTCGAGGTCGAAGTTGGACACGCCCCAGCGGCGGATCTTGCCCTGCTCGATGAGGCGCTCGAAGGCCTCGACGGTCTCCTCCAGCGGATACTGGCCGCGCCAGTGCAGCAGGTACAGGTCGATGCAGTCGGTGCCCAGGCGCTCGAGGCTGCGTTCGCAGGCGGCCGGCACACCGCGCCGGCTGGCATTGTGCGGATAGACCTTGCTGACCAAAAACACCTGGTCGCGGCGCCCGGCGATGGCCTGGCCGACCACGCGCTCGGCACCGCCCTCGGCGTACATCTCGGCGGTGTCGATCAGACCCAGGCCCAGTTCGATACCCTGTTGCAGCGCCGCCACTTCAGCACTCCTGCACCCAGGATCCTCGCCCATGTACCAGGTGCCCTGGCCGATGGCCGGAACGCGGGAGCCCGCCAGATTCACGTAACGCATGTCACCTCCTGTGGATGGGTATGGGTCAGCAGTACATCGAGCAGCGCCTCGGCGGCCTTGGACAGTTTGTGATCGCTCAGGGCGATCACGCCGATGCGCCGCTCCACGGTCGGTTCGACCAACGGCACGCAGCGGGCGCCGAGCTCCTGCATCTGGCCGCTGCACAGCGCCGGCACCGCGCTGACCCCCAGGCCGCTGGCGACCATGCGACCGATGGTCGACAGCTGGTGGCTCTCGAACGCCACCGCCAGCTTGCCATGGTTGGCGGCCAGGTGCTGCTCCAGCAGCAGGCGCACCGCGGAAGGCCGTTGCAGAGCGATGAAATCCTCGGCCAGCAGCTGCGGCCAGCGCACCTGGGGCTGGCGGGCGAGGGGCGAGTCGGCGGGCAC
Source organism: Pseudomonas sp. DVZ6 (assembly GCF_024259445.1). Lineage (NCBI taxonomy): Bacteria > Pseudomonadati > Pseudomonadota > Gammaproteobacteria > Pseudomonadales > Pseudomonadaceae > Pseudomonas > Pseudomonas sp. DVZ6. The sequence goes on along the minus strand of NZ_JANCLM010000021.1, from coordinate 4,335 downwards.
CACCGCGACGAAACGGTCCAGGTACAGCGGATGGAAGCGCAGCGCCTCGCTGCTCTCGGGCTCGAAGCCGATGCCCAGTTCGACGCGGCGGTGGCGCACCAGTTCCAGCACCTGCTCGTTGATCACATCGTGCACGGTGACGTTGACCTTGGGGTAGCGCTGGCGGAACACCTTGAGCGACTGCGGCAGCAGGTTGCCGGCAAAGGCCGGCATGGCCGCCACCGAGACCCGCCCCAGCTGCAGGGTAAAACGCTGGCGCAGCATCTCCTCGGTGTCGTCCCAGTCGGCCAGCAGGCGCCGGGCCAGGGGCAGCAGCACTTCGCCCTCGGGGGTCAGGCTGACGCTGCGGGTAGTGCGGGTGAGCAGGGCGCCGCCGAGGTTGTCCTCCAGCGCCTTGATGGTCAGGCTCAGGGCCGGTTGCGAGACGTGCAGGTGCTCGCCGGCCTGGGCGAAGCTCTGGTACTTGGCCACGGTGATGAAGGCGCGCAGTTGCTTGACGTTCATGAGGGACGGGCCCTTTGTTTTGTAAAAGTTATCAATCGATGACGAAAACAAAATTAACAAATCAGTCGACTACAGTGAAGATGACCGTACGGTTCCAACAACTACAAAAGGCGACTGAGCATGGCCGGACTGGACAAGCGTGTAGCAACTTATGAAGAGGCCCTGGCGGGCCTGACCGACGACATGACCGTGCTGGCCGGCGGCTTTGGCCTGTGCGGCATCCCCGAGAACCTCATCGCCGAGATCAAGCGCCGCGGCGTCAAGGGCCTGACCGTGGTCTCGAACAACTGCGGCGTCGATGGCTTCGGCCTGGGCGTGCTGCTCGAAGACCGGCAGATCCGCAAGATGGTCGCCTCCTATGTCGGCGAGAACGCCGAGTTCGAACGCCAGCTGCTCAGCGGCGAACTGGAAGTGGAACTCACCCCGCAAGGCACCCTGGCCGAGAAGATGCGTGCCGGCGGCGCCGGCATCCCGGCCTTCTTCACCGCCACCGGCTACGGCACCCCGGTCGCCGAAGGCAAGGAAGTGCGCGAGTTCAACGGTCGCAAGTACATCCTCGAAGCGTCCATCACCGGCGACTTTGCCATCGTCAAGGGCTGGAAGGCCGACCACTACGGCAACGTGGTGTACCGCAACACTGCGCAGAACTTCAACCCGCTGGCCGCCACCGCCGGCAAGATCACTGTGGTCGAGGTCGAGGAGATCGTCGAGCCCGGCGTGCTGCTGCCCAGCGAGATCCACACCCCGGGCATCTATGTCGACCGGGTCATCGTCGGCACCTTCGAGAAGCGCATCGAAAAGCGCACCGTCAAGGCCTGAGCGCCGCCCTCAAGAACAACAAAGAGATCCTGACCATGGCATTGACCCGCGAACAAATGGCGCAACGCGTCGCCCGTGAACTGAAGGACGGCTACTACGTCAACCTCGGCATCGGCATCCCCACCCTGGTGGCCAACTACGTACCCGAAGGCATGGAAGTGATGCTGCAGTCGGAGAACGGCCTGCTGGGCATGGGCGAGTTCCCCACCGAGGCCACCATCGACGCCGACATGATCAACGCCGGCAAGCAGACCGTCACCGCCCGCCGTGGCGCGTCGATCTTCGATTCGGCGCAATCCTTCGCCATGATCCGTGGCGGCCATGTCGACCTTACCGTGCTCGGCGCCTTCGAGGTGGACGTGCAAGGCAACATCGCCTCGTGGATGATCCCCGGCAAGCTGGTCAAGGGCATGGGCGGCGCCATGGACCTGGTGGCCGGTGCCGACAACATCATCGTCACCATGACCCACGCCTCCAAGGATGGCGAATCCAAGCTGCTGCCCAAGTGCAGCCTGCCGCTGACCGGTGCCGGCTGCATCCGCAAGGTGCTCACCGACCTGGCCTACCTGGAGATCGAAAACGGTGCCTTCATCCTGCGCGAGACCGCCCCGGGCGTGAGCGTCGAGGAAATCATCGAGAAGACCGCCGGCAAGCTGATCGTGGCGGACGATGTAAAGGAAATGACGTTCTAATCACCCGCACCGCCCCCCTGTAGGAGCGGCCTTGTGCCGCGAAAGGGCTGCAGAGCAGCCCCGCGATTTCGGCATCAGCGCTGAGATCGAGGGGCCGCTTCGCGGCCCTTTCGCGGCACAAGGCCGCTCCTACAGGGGTTTTGCAATACCTGATTAAAACTCCACCAATAAAACCAAAAAAGGAAAACATCGTGGCCGCTGATATCCAAGACAGCCGCTCCGCCCGCTTTGCCCTGCGCTGCTCCAACTGGGCCGAACGCTGGTTCCCCGACTCCTGGGTGTTCGCCGCCCTGGCGGTGATGCTGGTGTCCCTCGGCGCCCTGGCCATGGGCGGCAAGCCCACCGACACCGCCAAGGCCTTCGGTGATGGCTTCTGGAGCCTGATCCCGTTCACCATGCAGATGGCCTTCGTGGTCATCGGCGGCTATGTGGTGGCCAGTTCTCCGCCCGCCGCCCGGTTGATCGACCGCCTGGCGCGGCTGCCGAAGAACGGCCGCTCGGCGGTGTGCTGGGTGGCGCTGATCTCGATGCTCGCGTCCTTGCTCAACTGGGGCCTGTCGCTGGTGTTCGGCGGCCTGCTGGTGCGCGCCCTGGCCCGGCGCAGCGACCTGAAGATGGACTACCGCGCCGCCGGCGCCGCCGCCTACCTGGGACTGGGCGCGGTGTGGGCGCTGGGCCTGTCGTCGTCGGCCGCGCAGCTGCAGGCCAACCCGGCCAGCCTGCCGCCGTCGATCCTGTCGATCACTGGGGTGATCCCGTTCACCGAGACCATCTTCCTCTGGCAGTCCGGGGTGATGCTCGCCGCGCTGGTGGTCGTCTCGCTGGTCGTGGCCTATGCCACCGCGCCCGGGCCGAACAGCGCCCGCAGCGCCCAGGACTGCGGCGTCGATCCGAGCTTCAGTGCGCCGCCTTCGCCACAGCGCACCCGCCCGGGCGAGTGGCTGGAGTACAGCCCGATCCTGATCCTGCTGCTGGTCGCCCTGGCCGCCGGCTGGCTGTACCAGGAGTTCGCCACCAAGCCGGCGATCACCGCGATCTCTGGCCTGAACACCTACAACCTGCTGTTCATCATGCTCGGTGCCTTGCTGCACTGGCGCCCGCGCAGCTTCCTCGACGCGGTGACCCGCGCCGTGCCGACCACCACCGGGGTGCTGATCCAGTTCCCGCTGTACGGCTCGATCGCCGCCATCCTCACCCAGGTCAAGGGCGCGGACGCCCAGACCCTGGCCCACCATATCTCGGTGTTCTTCACCCAGATCGCCACCCATGACACCTACGCGCTGCTGATGGGCGTGTACTCGGCGGTGCTCGGTTTCTTCATTCCGTCCGGCGGCGGCAAATGGATCATCGAGGCGCCCTACGTGATGCTGGTGGCCAACGACCTGCAGTATCACCTGGGCTGGGCGGTGCAGATCTACAACGCCGCCGAGGCGCTGCCGAACCTGATCAACCCGTTCTACATGCTGCCGCTGCTGGGGGTGCTGGGGCTCAAGGCGCGCGACCTGATCGGCTTCTCGTTCGTGCAGTTGCTGGTGCATGTGCCGCTGGTGCTGGTGCTGCTGTGGGCGCTGGGCACGACCTTGCAGTATGTGCCACCAGTGATGCCGTAAGGCCCAAGTCGTGGAGCTGCACGGCAGCTCCACGTGGTTCACGGCGACAGGGCGAAATTTTTTCTCTGTAGCGCAACAGCTCTATCTCAATGCTTTCATTCAATACGCAGAGCTGTGTTACAAAAAACTCAATGATAGCAAATTGACGCCAAAATGATGTCAAAATAGTATGCCCGCCACTTTGCACTGTTCACCAGGGATTGGTCATGGCGGGACGTCTAGTTTCAGGGCGCAAAACGGCCCTCTGTGCGCTTGTCGGCCTGCTGTGCTGCCCTGCGGCCTGGGCCGTTTCACCCGGCGACCAGGACCTGATCCGCGACCGCCAGGACCGTCTGCTCGAAGAGCAGCAGCGCCGCCTCGAAGAGCTGCGCAACCTGCCCGGCAAGGCCGCCGAACCCGGTGAGTCGCAACCGGCGTCCGACAGCCGCTGCTTCACCATCCACACCATCGAGCTCAAGGGCGCCGACAGCCTGTCCGCCGCCGACCGCGACCGCCTGCTCAAGCCCTTTATCGACCAGTGCCTGGGTGTCACCCAGCTCAATGCCTTGCTCAAGGCCATCACCGACCATTACCTGGGTCGCGGCCTGGTCACCAGCCGCGCCTACCTGCCGCAGCAGGACCTGTCCTCGGGCCATCTGCAGGTACTGGTGGTGGAAGGGCGCCTGGAAGGGTTGCGCCCGGACCCGGCCAGCGGCCTGAGCGACCGTGAG
>NZ_JANCLM010000020.1:0-102372 GCF_024259445.1 Pseudomonas sp. DVZ6 | reverse complement strand
GCCGCAAGGCGGCCCCTGGGCTCTCAATGCATAAAGAACCAGATCAGGATGATCACCGGAATCGGCACCCCAATCATCCACAGCAGTATCGAGCGCATGGCCGTTCTCCTCGTTCGGTGTTAATCAAAGGAGGTGCAGCCCCCATGCCAGCTGTATCAAAAAGTTACATGCATACGAATCAAGCCCTTAGCCGATAACCGCCTGGGAAAACCGTGCAAAATGCCGGATCCATGCCCTTGCGCCTGGGTTTTCTGCAATGCACTATCGAGCCCATGACCGCCACTCCCCTCCCCGACGGCCCCGGGCAGACCCCGCTCACCGCCGACACCGTCATGCGCTACCACCTGTGCTGGAAGCATCGCGACCTGGACGGGGTGATGGCGCTCTACCACCCACATGTCCAGTACCACGACTTCTTCCAGAACCGCGTGCTCGGCTTCGACGAGCTGCGCGACTACGTGCGCGCCTGCCTGCCCCATGAAGCCGGCGAGGACATCGTCCACAGCGACCGTATCCGCGTCGACGGCTGCACCGCGTTCATCCAGTACCAGGTCACGGTCCAGGGTGGCGAGGGATTGGTGGCGTTCCAGTCCAGCGAGGCGATCACGGTCAGGGACGGGTTGATCTGGCGGGTCAACGAATACGCCACCCTGGTACGCCAGGGCGGCAACGCCAGCCTGCCGGGCGGCCCGCGTCCGGCCACCAGCCGCCTGGGCCTGTCACCGCGCCAGCTGTCGACCATGGCCCAGGACCTGGAGCACTACTTCCAGGCCCAACGCCCCTATCTCGACCCGGAACTCGACCTGCAGCAGGTCGCCGACGCAAGCGGCTACAGCCGCAACCAGATCTCCTACCTGCTCAACCAGGTGCTCGGCCAGAGCTTCTACCGCTACGTCAACCAGGCGCGCCTGCAACACCTGATGGCCAGCCTCGCCGACGCCAGTGCACGCACGCCCATCGACGAACTGGCGTTCAATGCCGGCTTCAACTCGCTGTCGGCCTTTTACAAGTGCTTTCGCGAGCATACCGGGCTGTCGCCCAAGGCGTATCTGAAGCAAATTTCCCTGCGTGCACGCACGTAAGACAGCCCCGCCCGCGCTTCACTAGGATCGCCCACAGACCCCAGCGGATGTGGAGCCCGACCCGATGCAACCCCTGCGCACGATCAGCCTGTGGATGGACCAGCTCGACGAGCCCCTGTGCGCACGCCCCGCACTGCGCCAGGACCTGGACCTCGATGTGTGCATCATCGGCGCCGGCTACACCGGCCTGTGGACCGCCTACTACCTCAAGCGCCAGGCACCTCAGCTGAACATCGCCGTGATCGAAGCCAATATCGCCGGCTTCGGCGCCTCCGGGCGCAACGGCGGCTGGCTGATGGGCAACCTGCTGGGCGAGGACCGCCTGCTTGCCACGCTCTCGCCGCAACAGCGGCGTGAAAGCATCGACCTGCTGCACGGCATCCCCGACGAAGTCCACAACGTGCTGCTGCGCGAAGGTATCGCCTGCGACTACCGCAAGGGCGGCGTGCTGTACTGCGCCGCCCGCTACCCGGAACAGGAGCGCAGCCTGCGCGCCTGGCTCGATGACCTCTACCGCCAGGGCATGAACGAAGACGACTACCGCTGGCTGCGCCCCGAACAGCTGGATGCCCAGTTGAAGGTGAGCAACCCCTACGGCGCGCTCTACAGCCCACATGTCGCCACGATCCAACCGGCCAGATTGGTGTGCGGCCTGGCGCGGACGGTCGAGGCCATGGGCGTGCCGATCTACGAGAACACCCCGGCCATCGACTGGCAGACCGGCGAAGTGCGCACCCCGCTGGCGCGTATCCGCAGCCACTGGGTGGTGCCGGCCGTCGAAGGCTACGCCGCCAGTCTGCCACCGCTCGGGCGGCACCAGTTGCCGGTGCAGAGCCTGCTCGTGGCCACCGAGCCGCTGCCCGAGTCGACCTGGGAACAGATCGGCCTGAGCCAGGGCCAGGCCTTCAGCGAAAACAGCCGCCAGGTCACCTACGGCCAGCGCAGCGCCGACAACCGCCTGGTGTTCGGCGCCCGCGGCGGCTACCGCTTCGGCGGTCGCCTGCGCGAAGACTTCACCCTCACCGACAACGAGGTCGAACTGCGCCGCTACCTGTTCGGCGAACTGTTCCCGCAGCTCAAGCATGTGCGCATCACCCACTCCTGGGGCGGCAACCTGGGCATGGCCCGGCGCTTTCGCCCACATATGCTGTGTGACCGCCAGCGCGGCATCGCCTTGTCCGGTGGCTACGGCGGCGAAGGCGTCGGCGCCACCAACCTGGGCGGGCGCACCCTGGCCGCGCTGATCCTCGGCCAACACAACGCACTCACGGCCCAGCCCTGGGTGCACGACAACCGCCCGTTGTCGAGCCTGGCCAGCTGGCCACCGGAGCCCTGCCGCTGGCTGGGCTACAACGCAATCATCCAGAGTTTCGTCCACGAGGACCGGACCCTCGCCAACCCGGCCAGCGCCCCCTGGCGGCGGCGCCTGGCCAGCGGTTTGGCCGACTTCATGGAAGGTTTCATGCACTGACTTCCCTTCATCACCACACAGGATCCACCGGTCATGAGCATCACCCAGTTCAAGCACACCGACAGCGCCATTCTGGACAGCTCCACCCCAGTCGCCGTGCCCCTCGGCGAGCCGGTCGCGGTCACCTCGGTCACTTGCGTCGAACGCAGTGACGGCGTCGAGACCGGAATCTGGGAGTGCACCCCGGGGCGCTGGCGGCGGCAGATCGTGCAGCAGGAGTTCTGCCACTTCCTCAAGGGCCGCTGCACCTTCACCCCGGACGGTGGCGAGCCACTATTCATAGAAGCCGGAGACGCCCTGATGCTACCGGCCAACAGCCTCGGCACCTGGGATATCCAGGAGACCGTGCGCAAGACCTACGTACTGATTTTCTGATCCGCTGAACCGCTGATCGCCTGCCTTCGATAACAACAGACAAAGCAAGGTAACCCCGACATGCGCACGCTCCTTATCGCTCCCCTGATGCTGGCCGCAGGCGTGGCTGGCGCCGCCGACTCGGTGAAGATCTACAACTGGTCGAGCTATATCGCCCCGGACACCCTGAAGAGCTTCCAGCAAACCACCGGCATCGTGCCCACCTACGATGTGTTCGACAGCAACGAGACCCTCGACGGCAAATTGATGACCGGCAACTCCGGCTACGACGTGGTGTTCCCTTCCAACCACTTCATGGCCCGGCAGATCCAGGGCAAGGCCCTGAAAAAACTGGACAAGTCGCAGCTGCCGAACTGGAAGAACCTCAACCCGGTGCTGCTCAAGGCCCTGGAGGTGAACGACCCTGGCAACCAGTACGGCTTCCCGTACCTGTGGGGCAGCACCGGGATCGGCTACAACATCGACAAGGTCAAGGCGGTGCTCGGCGACAGCGCCCCCATCGATTCGTGGGACCTTTTCTTCAAGCCCGAATATCTTTCCAAGCTCAAGAGCTGCGGCGTGGCGGTGCTGGACAATGGCCCCGAGCTGCTGCCGATCGCCCTGCACTACCTGGGTTTGCCGCACCACAGCCAGAACCCGGCCGACTACGACAAGGCCAAGGCACTGCTGATGAAAGTGCGCCCGTACATCAGCTACTTCCATTCCTCGAAGTACACCGGCGACCTGGCCAATGGCGACGTGTGCCTGGTGGTGGGCTTCTCGGGTGACGTGCTGCAGGCGAAGAACCGTGCCGAGGAGGCGAAGAACGGGGTGAAGGTGGGCTACTCGATCCCGAAGGAAGGCGCGCCGATGTGGTTCGACATGGTCGCCATGCCGGCCGATGCGCCCAACGAGAAGGCTGGCTACGCCTACATGAACTACCTGTTGCAGCCGCAGGTGATGGCGAACATCAGCAACTTCGTGCAGTACGCCAATGGCAACCAGCAAGCTGACACGCTGGTGGACCCGGCGATGAAGGGCAACACGATGATCTACCCGAGCGCGGATGTGATGGGCAAGCTGTATGCGCTGGAGGCGATGCCGGCGAAGATCGACCGCATTCGCACACGCATCTGGACCAGTATCAAGGCCGGGAATTGATTGCAGGCATTACGCGCCCCCTGTAGGAGCGGCCTTGTGCCGCGAAAGGGCCGCGTAGCGGCCCCAGGGTTCAGTGTTAGGCAAAGATCTCTGGGGCCGCTTTGCGGCCCTTTCGCGGCACAAGGCCGCTCCTACAGGGTCAAGTGCAGGCCTGCGGAATCAATGATGCTCGCGGGTCGCGCGGAACTTGATGTCCGGCCAGCGCTCTTCCATCAGCGCCAGGTTGACCCGGGTCGGGGCCAGGTAGGTCAGGTGACCGCCACCGTCGATGGCCAGGTTCTCCACGGCCTTGTTCTGGAATTCCTCGAGCTTCTTCTTGTCGTCGCAGCTGATCCAGCGCGCCGACCAGACGGTGATCGGCTCGTAGGCGCACTCGACCTTGTATTCTTCCTTCAGGCGGCTGGCGACCACGTCGAACTGCAGCACGCCGACCGCGCCAAGGATGATGTCGTTGCTGCGCTCGGGGAAGAACACCTGGGTCGCGCCCTCTTCGGCCAGCTGCTGCAGGCCCTGGCGCAGTTGCTTGGATTTCAGCGGATCCTTCAGGCGCACGCGGCGGAACAGCTCCGGGGCGAAGTGCGGGATACCGGTGAAGCCCAGCGCCTCGCCTTCGGTGAAGGTGTCGCCAATCTGGATGGTGCCGTGGTTGTGCAGGCCGATGATATCGCCGGCATAGGCTTCTTCCAGTTGCTCGCGCTCGGAGGAGAAGAAGGTCAGCGCGTCACCGATGCGCACGTCCTTGCCGGTCCGCACGTGACGCATTTTCATGCCCTTCTCGTACTTGCCCGAGCAGATGCGCATGAAGGCGATACGGTCGCGGTGTTTCGGGTCCATGTTCGCCTGGATCTTGAACACGAAGCCTGAGAACTTCTCTTCCACCGGCTCCACGGTACGCTCGTGGGCGACACGGGCCAGTGGGCGCGGCGCCCAGTCGACAACGGCGTCGAGCACATGGTCGACTCCGAAGTTGCCCAGTGCGGTACCAAAGAACACCGGCGTCAGTTGGCCATTGATGAACTCGTCCTGATCGAACTCATGGCAGGCACCCTGTACCAGCTCCAGCTGCTCGAGGAAGCGATCGTACTCGTCACCCAGGTGCGCACGGGCTTCATCGGAGTCGAGCTTCTCGATGATCTTCGCCTCGGTACGCTCATGGCCGTGGCCCGGGGTGTAGACAATGATGTAGTCGCCGGCCAGGTGGTACACGCCCTTGAAGTCGCGGTAGCAACCAATCGGCCAGGTGATCGGCGCGGCCTTGATCTTCAGCACCGCCTCGATCTCGTCGAGCAGTTCGATCGGGTCGCGGATGTCACGGTCGAGTTTGTTGATGAAGCTGACGATGGGCGTGTCGCGCAGGCGGCAGACGTCCATCAGGGCGATGGTACGCGGCTCTACACCCTTACCGCCGTCGAGCACCATCAGCGCCGAGTCCACCGCGGTCAGGGTGCGGTAGGTATCTTCCGAGAAGTCCTCGTGGCCGGGGGTGTCGAGCAGGTTGATCATGTGCTCGCGGTAGGGGAACTGCATCACCGAGGTGGTGATGGAGATACCGCGCTGCTTCTCCATTTCCATCCAGTCGGAGGTGGCGTGGCGGTCGGACTTGCGCGACTTCACGGTGCCCGCGACGGCGATCGCCTTGCCCATCAGCAGGAGCTTCTCGGTGATGGTGGTCTTACCGGCGTCGGGGTGGGAAATGATTGCGAAAGTGCGGCGCTTCGCGACTTCGGCGGCCTGGTTGGTCATGGGAAATCGCCTGACTGGGGATTCAAAAAGGGGCGATATCATACCTGAAGTCGGGCGTCAGGCCAAAACAAGCCCCAACGGTTCGACCCAATTCGCCCCTGCCGCATTGGTTAACCATCGACAAGCGAATCGCCGGCAAGCCCCTCGATGGTTATAGGAGCGCGGCCAGGCAGATGAGCGACCAGCTCCAGTCTCCCCCCCATGGCTTCCAGATAGTCACGCAACGTAGAGATCAACATATCGCTACGGTTCTCGAACCTGGAAACATTGCCCTGACGAACGTCAAGGCGCTCGGCCATGCTTTCCTGGGTGATCTCGAGTTGTTTACGCAAGGCCTGAAGCGTCATTTCCTCACGAATCAGTTCGCGACCACGCTCCTCGATTCTTGCCCTGCGCTCAGGCGTCAGCTCGTTCATCACGTCTTCAAGTGTCTTGTACATTTATCAACCTCTGGACAAATGTCGATCAAACCGTTCATCGGCACGGGTAATCAGGCTTCCATAAAATCTACGCTCATTGATGCCAGCCTTGTCCCCCGCAACGAGCAGCAACGCGGAGCGCGAACGATCGAAAGCGAATGCGACTGGCCATACACCGCCATCTGCGTTGAACCTCAACTCTTTCATGTTCGAATGCCTCGAGCCCTTCAGCGTGTCCACATGTGGACGCCCCAATGCGGGGCCAAAATGCTTGAGCAGATGGAGCTGCGCCAGCAATTCATTCTGTACCACCTCGGTCAACACCTGCAGCTCGGCATTGAACTCCCGGCACATTCCAATAGACCACCCCATTAAAATACCTCTAAGGGAATATTCCCTCAAGCGCATATCAAGATTCTTCGAGAAGAAATCCTGAACATCTGCAAGATGCCTCGATAGCAGGTACTTCAACGTCTCAACGTAATATTTACGCTTGATTTTCGCGTGAAATTTCCTACAGCCCAGTGATTAGCACTGGCCAAACGCCGCCCCAGATGGGAACCTTTCCCTCCACGGAGACGTCCACTCCCCTGCAACCCGCTTCGGTTCAGGGCTGGTTTCACCTGCTTCACGAGCCCGACGGGGTTCGGCTCATGGCCTGATGCCGCGCATCGGGCTGCTGCTCGCGACCACGCTGCCCGCCGCCAGGAATGGCCGGCCACACGGGGGTGTGATCGCCGACTATAAAAAAGGAGTCCGCCTGTGGCTGCACGCTACGGAAAAGGGCTGTTGGGATGGGCCGCCGTGCTCGTCATCCTGGCCCTGCTGGTCCACTGGATCGGCATCGACACAATCGATCGCTACCGCGACGATCTTGGGTTCTACCTGCAAGCGCACCTGGTCCTGGTGCTGGCTTCGATGGCGGCGGCGCTGGCCGTGGGCATCCCCGCCGGCATTGCCTTGAGTCGACCGCACCGGGTCGACAAGGCCGAGCGCTTCATGCAGTTTTTCAACGTTGGCAACACCATTCCTCCCCTGGCCGTCCTGGCCATCGCCCTGAGTATCCTGGGCATCGGCGCGGGTCCTGCGATCTTCGCGCTGTTCCTCGCCTCCCTGCTGCCCATCGTGCGCAATACCTACGAGGGCCTGAAAAACGTCCCCGCCTCGCTCAAGGAAGCCGCCACCGGCATCGGCATGACCCCGCGCCAGCAACTGTGGCAGGTGGAGTTGCCCAATGCCGTGCCGATCATCGTCGGCGGGGTGCGCGTGGCCCTGGCGCTGAACGTCGGTACCGCGCCGCTGGCGTTTTTGATCGGCGCCAACAGCCTGGGCAGCCTGATCTTCCCCGGCATCGCCCTGAACAACCAGCCGCAGCTGTTGCTGGGCGCCGCGTGTACCGCGCTGCTGGCCCTGGCGCTCGACGCGCTGGTGAGTTTCTCCAGCAAGCGCTGGCTGGAACGTGGCCTGGCCCGATAACGAGAGGGAAACCATGAAGAAGACAATCGCCCTGTTGCTGGGCGCGGTCCTGCTATGCGCAGGCTTTGCCCAGGCGGCGGAAAAACCGCTGATCCGCATCGGCGCGCGGGTGTTCACCGAACAGACCGTGCTCGCCGAAATCACCGCCCAGTACCTGCGCGCCAACGGCTTCGACGTGCGGGTGACCGCCGGCCTTGGCAGCAACATCGCCCGCCAGGCCCAGGAAACCGGTCAGCTCGACCTGATGTGGGAATACACCGGGGTCTCGCTGGTGTCCTACAACCATATCGACGAACGCATGCCCAGCGCCGAGGCCACCTACGCCCGGGTCAAAAAACTCGACGCAGAAAAAGGACTGGTCTGGCTGACTCCGTCGAAATTCAGCAACACCTACGCCCTGGGGCTGCCCAGGCAGGTTGCCGCAGCCTATCCGCAGGTCAACACCATCAGCGATCTAAACCAGGTGCTGCGTAACGAGCCCGGCCGCAACCACCTGGTGGCGCTGGACACCGAGTTCGCCAACCGCCCCGATGGCCTGGTCGGCCTGCGCGAGATGTACGGGCTGCCCCTGGACCGGCGCAACATCCGCCAGATGGATGGCGGCCTGGTCTACACGGCGATGCGCAACAACCAGGTGTTCGCCGGCCTGGTCTACACCACCGATGGGCGCCTGGACGCCTTCGACCTCAAGCTGCTGGAAGACGACAAGCACTATTTCCCCGACTACACCGCAGCGCCCGTGCTGCGCAAGGCAGTGCTCGACGCCCACCCGCAACTGGCCACCCTGCTCGAGCCGCTGGCCAATCAGCTCGACGACCAGACCATGCGCAAGCTCAACGCCCAGGTCGATGTCGAGCATCAGAGCCCGACCGTGGTCGCCGCGGCATTCCTGCGTGAGCATTCACTCGGCGAGGTACAACCATGAACCTGCTCGACACCTTTGCCCACCTCGACTGGGCGCAGGTCCTGCAACTGACCTGGCAGCACATCATGCTGGTCGGCATCGCGGTGAGCCTGGCCATCATCGTCGGCGTGCCGCTGGGCATCCTGATGACCCGCTTCCCGGTGTTCGCCGGCCCCCTGCAGGCCAGCGCCACGGTGTTGCTGACCATCCCCTCGATTGCCCTGTTCGGCCTGCTGCTGCCGTTCTATTCGAAGTTCGGCCAGGGCCTGGGACCGCTACCGGCGATCACCGCCGTGTTCCTTTATTCACTGCTGCCGATCCTGCGCAACACCTACCTGGCCCTGACCAACGTCGAACCGGGCATCCGCGAGGCCGCACGCGGCATCGGCATGACCTTCGGCCAGCGCCTGCGCATGGTCGAGTTGCCCATCGCCGTGCCGGTGATCCTCGCCGGCGTGCGCACTGCCGTGGTGATGAACATCGGCGTGATGACCATCGCCGCGACCATCGGCGCCGGCGGCCTGGGCGTGCTCATCCTCACCGCCATCAGCCGCAGCGACATGTCGATGCTGCTGGTCGGCGCCGTGCTGGTCAGCCTGCTGGCGATCATCGCTGACCTGCTCCTGCAAACCCTGCAACGTGCCCTGACTCCGGAAGGACTGCGCCCATGATCGAACTGAAGAACCTCAGCAAGACCTTCAACGTCAACGGCAAGGACGTCAAAGCCGTCGACGCGGTCAACCTCACCGTCAACGAAGGCGAAATCTGCGTGTTCCTCGGCCCCTCGGGCTGCGGCAAGAGCACCACGCTGAAGATGATCAACCGCCTGATCACCCCGACCGCCGGCCAGGTGTTCATCAATGGCGAGGACACCAGCGCGCTGGACGAAGTGACCCTGCGCCGGCATATCGGCTACGTGATCCAGCAGATCGGCCTGTTCCCGAACATGACCATCGAGGAGAACATCACCGTGGTGCCACGCCTGCTCGGCTGGGACAAGCAGCGCTGCCACGACCGCGCCCGCGAGCTGATGCACATGATCAAGCTCGAGCCCAAGCAGTACCTGCAGCGCTACCCACGCGAGCTCTCCGGCGGCCAGCAGCAGCGCATCGGCGTGATCCGCGCCCTGGCCGCCGAGGCGCCGGTGCTGCTGATGGACGAGCCGTTCGGCGCGGTCGACCCGATCAACCGCGAGATGATCCAGAACGAGTTCTTCGAGATGCAGCGGGCACTGAACAAGACCGTGATCATGGTCAGCCACGACATCGACGAGGCCATCAAGCTGGGCGACAAGATCGCCATCTTCCGCGCAGGCCGGCTGCTGCAGCTGGATCACCCGGACACCTTGCTGGCCCATCCGGTGGACGATTTCGTCAGCAACTTCGTCGGCCAGGACAGCACGCTCAAGCGCCTGCTGCTGGTCCGCGCCGAGGATGCCGCGGACAACGCGCCATCGGTGAGCCCGGAAACAGCGGTGAGCGACGCGCTGGAACTGCTGGACGAGCATGACCGCCGCTACGTGGTGGTCACCGATGGGCAGAACAAGGCGCTGGGTTATGTGCGCAGGCGCGACATGCACCGCCAGCAGGGGACGTGCGGGGATTTCCTGCGGACGTTCAATGCCACCGCGGCCCATGACGAGCACTTGCGCATCCTGCTGTCGCGGATGTACGAGTTCAACCGGGCATGGTTGCCGGTGCTGGATGCCGAAGGGATGTTCTTGGGGGAGGTGACGCAGGAGTCGATTGCGGCGTACCTGAGCTCGGGCAGGTCGCGGGGCGGCAAGACCAGTATCGTGTCGCCTGCCGAGGCAGTGGCCTCCTGATAGAAAGCCGGGGGCGCTTTGCGCCCCTTTCGCGACACAAGGCCGCTCCTACAGGGGACCGCATTCCATTGTAGGAGCGGCCTTGTGCCGCGAAAGGACCGCAAAGCGGTCCCATTCAGAATCCTACACTGGCCTGCACATAGAACGTGCGCGGCTCACCCACATAGATCCCGGCATTGTTATCGCTGGAACGGGTGAAGTACTGCTTGTCGAAGAGGTTCTTCACCCCCGCCGCCAGCTTCAGGTTCGACAGCTGCGGCCCGAAGTCATAGCCGCCACGGGCATGCCAGGTCACGTACCCCGGAATATCGCCATACTGACCGTCAGCACTCGGCTCGGTAATGTAGTCACCGTTGAAGCTGCCGTTGGCATTGATCCCGGTCCCCGGCGCTCGCTGCTTGGATTGGGCGTAGGCATCCAGGTTCCAGGTCCAGCGGTTGACGGCGTAACGCAGCCCGGCAGTGGCTACCTGGCGCGAGTAGAACGGCAGGTCGCGCCCCTTGAAGCCGGGAATCTCCCCTTCATAGGTAGCGCGGGTGTAGGTGTAGCCACCATTGACCGACAGGCCTTCCAGGCGCGGGTCGAGCCCGGCCAGGTCATAGCGCACCGAGGCCTCGATGCCCTGGTGCTTGGTCGCCCCCAGGTTGGTCCAGCCGACGTCGTTGCTGATGTACTGCAGCTCGTCGTCGAAGTCGATGTAGAACGCGGTCAGCTCACCGGCAAAACCGCCGTTGTCATAGCGCGTACCCACCTCGTAGGTCTTGGCTTTCTCCGGCTCCAGGCCATTGGCCGTGCTGTTGCCGGTACCGCCCTGGCCCAGCTGGAAATACTGCAGGCTGCCGAACGAGGTCTCGTAGTTGGCGAACAGCTTCCAGGCGTCGGACATGTGGTACATCACGCTCAGCGCCGGCAGCGGTTCGTTGCTGGTGATGCTGCGGTTCTTCTCCGGCACCGGGCGGTAGTTGGCGTCCGGCACCGGACGGTCGCGCCAGTCGGTGTTGATGTGCTCGAAGCGGATGCCCGGGGTGATGGTCCAGTTGCCGACGTCGATCTTGTCGTCGATGTAGTAGGCGCTGGCCTCGGTGCCGCCGCTGCGGTCCTGGAACACATGGCCGTCGGAGGTCGGGGTGACGGTGGGCACGTTGTCGACCAGGGCCAGGCGCGTGGATTGCTCGCGCATGGCTTCCTTCAGGTAGCGATAGCCGACGCTGACTTCCTGGGTGGTCGGGCCGACGAAGAAGATCCGCGACAGGCGTGGCTCGATGGCGAAGGTGTGGTAGTTGCGCGGGTACGACGACAGGGTCTTCATGTCGCGCGCGGCGATGGCGCTGCCACGGAAGCTGTCGGTGTAGTAGGTCAGCACCTCGAACTGGGTGGCGTCGTCGATCTGGCGCAGCCACTTGAACGACACGTCCTTGCGCCGGCCACTGAAGTAGTCGTAGTCGCGCACCGACTGGTAGGGGTCGTGATCGTACTGGGCCTGGGTCAGCCCGCCAGGCATGTCGGCACGGCCGTCGTAGTAGTGGAAGTTGAGCCAGAACTCGTCGACATCGGTCGGTGCCCAGTGGGTCTTGAGCATCACGTCGTCGATATCGTTGTCGTTGTTGCTGCTGCGGTAGCCGTCACCGTTCACGCCGGTGTACAGCAGCGCCACGCCCATGCCGTTATCGGCGGTGCCACCGACGAAGGCCGATTCGGTATGTTTCCAGCCGCCATGGCGGGAAGTCTCCAGGGTGGTGGACAACTCGCCGGTCGCCTTCTCGGGAATCGCCCGGGTCACGAAGTTGATCACCCCGCCGACGTTCTGCGGTCCGTAGCGCACGGAACCGGCGCCGCGTACCACATCGATGCTGTCGAGGTTGCCCGAGGAGATCGGCGCCATCGACAGCTGCGGCTGGCCGTAAGGGGCGAAGGCCGCCGGGATGCCGTCGATCAGCACGGTCGAACGCGGCGACAGGCGCGAGGTAAGGCCGCGCACGCCGACGTTCAGCGACAGGTCGCTGCCGCCGGTGCCGTTGGAGTCCTGCACCTGCACGCCCGGAATGCCGCGCAGGGCGTCGCGCACGTTCATCGTGCCCTTCTCCACCATCGCTTCGCGGCGCACCACGGTGCGCGCGCCAGGATGGTTCTGCACCACGCTCTGCTGGGCGTCGCCCAGCCAGTCACCGACCACTTTCACATCGGTGGGCGCCAGCTCCAGGCTGCCGCTGGTCAGGCTGCCGGCGGCCTGGGCCGGCTTGACCACCACGGTGTCCGCGGACTGCTCGAAGGTCAGCCCGCTGCCTTGCAGCAGTTGCTGCAGGGCCTGCTCCGGCGCCAGGTTGCCGGACACCGCCGGGGCCTGCTTGCCGTCCACCAGCTCGGGGCTGAAGAACAGTTGCAGGTTGGTCTGCTGGCCAAGCTGCTTGAGCGCGCCCGCCAGCGGCTGGGCCTGGATCTGGATGGTATCGGCGTAGCTGTTGCCAGCGGCGGCGCTGACCGCCAGGGCAAGCGCCAGGCGGCGCAGCTGGAGAAGGGGCTTATTGTTGTTCACGTCTTCGAGAGGTCCTGAGAGTCGGGATAAACGCCAACCGCATGCAAATGTAAATGCTTGGCAGTTGCAGCTGGCGGGGAAGACGAACGAACGGAAAAAAACCTGAATTTATTTCAGAACAATTTCGCTGGAGCCATCCGGACGGGTGTTCACCTGCACCGGCAGGATGCTTGGCAACGCCCGCAGCAGCGCGTCCGGGTCATCGGTGCTGAAGGTGCTCGACAGGCGTAGCGCGGCGGCCTTGCCGGGTGCCACATGCAGCGGCTGGGCGCGATAGCGCGAGACCTCCGCCACCACCTCGCTCAGCGGCGCGTTGTCGAACACCAGCTTGCCCTGGCGCCAGGCGGTCACGGCGTTGGCGTCGACTACATAGGGCGCGGCGACCTTACCCTGGGCGTCGATGTGCGAACCCTGCCCGGCACCGAGCAGCGCCAGCGACTCGGCCGCGCCCTGCACCTTCACCGAACCCTGCTCCACCGCCACGCGGGTGCTGGTCGGCTCCTGGCGCACATCGAAGCGGGTGCCGGTGACGGTGACCTCGCCCTGTGCGGTGCTCACCACGAATGGTCGGCCACTGTCGTGGGCAACGATGAACATCGCCTCGCCCGCAGCCAGGCGCACATGGCGACGCCCCGAAGAGAACATCACCTGCACCTGGGTGGCACTGTTGAGTTCCAGCCGTGATCCGTCCGGCAATTCGACCTGACGCCGCTCGCCCAGGGCTGTAGTCAACGTGTCCTGATGGTTGAGCTGCTGATACTGCCAACCCGTCCAGCCCAGCCCCAGCGCGACCACCGCCACGCCGGCCGCCAATGCCTGGCGCAGCAGGCGGCGGCGTGGGAGCTGGCGCACCGGCTCGGGCTGGCACAGCGCTTCGAGGCGTTGTCGGGGGATGAAATCGGCGGCGCGCCACAGCTGCACCAGGCGCTGGTATTCCTCGCGATGGCGTGGGTGCTGCGCCAGCCATGCCTGCAAGGCCTGCTGCACGGCGCTGTCATGCGGCGCTTCCTGGGCCCGGGCAAACCAGCTGGCCGCCTGCTCGCCCACGGGATCGGGCGCATGCTGTCTGATCAATGGGCTCTCCTGACTCATCTGGCCGACACATCCAAGTGCTCACGCAGATGTCGGAGCGTGCGGATCATATACTTTTCGACCATGTTCTTGGTCAAACCCATGCGCTCGGCGATCTCGGCCTGGGTCAGGCCCTCGAGCTTCTGCCAGATGAACACCCGGCGGCAGTTCAGCGGCAGTTCGGCCAGCGCCCGCTCGACGCTGTCGGCCAGTTCCAGGGCATGCACGTAGGCCTCCGGGTCGCTGCCATGCGTGGCGCCGTCGGCGAACGCCTCAAGTTCCAGCGCCTGGCGACGGTCCTCGCGGCGAAAGCCATCGACGGCGATGTTGCGGGCGGTCTGGTGCAGGTAGGCACGCGGCTGCTCGACCTGCTCGTTGGGGTTTTCCAGAACCCGGACAAAGGCGTCGTGAGCGAGGTCCTCGGCCTGCTGACGACTGCGCAACTTGCGCGTCCAGGTGCCGATCAGCTCATGGTAGTGGTCGAGGAAGCCTTTGTGTCCGGACACGTTCGGGGTCGTCAGGGAGGCAGATGAGGTCGCGAATAGTAATTCTTCTCATCAATGACGGCAATCGGCCCAGTCCTGAGCCGACCAAGGGTGGTTTCCGGTGTCGGTAACAAAAAATTTATGGCGATTTCGAAAAAAAAGACGGGCGTCCTGCGTGGCCATAAATATGAACACTCCGGGCCCCTTCGCGGGCAAGCCCTCTCCCACAGAAAAACGCCCACCCCCTGTGGGAGCAGGCTTGCCCGAGAAGGGGTCAGTACAGTCCATTCCACAATTATTTACGCTTGCCAAAGCCTGGGGAACATCTACCAGCCATGAGGGTCGGTTACTCAGGTAACAGCTCATCGATCCACGGCGAAACCACCGGGTTCGCCTGTTGATCTTGCGGTTTTCACGCCCTAAAGTGCGCGCCGAACGTCCATGCTGGAAACGATCCATCCGGCTCAAGTACTGACGACGAGACAGCAAGGTCACCCGCCGCCCTTTTCCGGCCCAGTTGACCTTTTTGCTTTCGGCGACATGCCTTGGGAAGTAGGCGAACCAAAGTGGGGATACGGAGGACGTTCAGTTTGCTGCCACTTATCTTTTCAGTTTGCCCATGGAGCCCTTGAGCATGTCGATCCAGGTCGAAGACTACTTTGCGCGTGACACCTTCCAGAAAATGAAGGCGTTCGCCGACAAGCAGGAAACCCCGTTCGTACTCATCGATACCCAGATGATCAGCCAGGCCTATGACGACCTGCGCGCCGGTTTCGAGTTCGCCAAGGTCTACTACGCGGTCAAGGCCAACCCGGCGGTCGAGATCATCGACCTGCTCAAGGAAAAAGGCTCGAGCTTCGACATCGCCTCGATCTACGAGCTGGACAAGGTGCTGGGCCGTGGCGTCAGCGCCGATCGCATCAGCTACGGCAACACCATCAAGAAGTCCAAGGACATCCGCTACTTCTTCGAGAAGGGCGTGCGCCTGTACGCCACTGACTCCGAAGCGGACCTGCGCAACATCGCCAAGGCCGCGCCGGGTTCGAAAGTCTATGTGCGCATCCTCACCGAAGGCTCCACCACCGCCGACTGGCCGCTGTCGCGCAAGTTCGGCTGCCAGACCGACATGGCCATGGACCTGCTGATCCTCGCCCGCGACCTGGGCCTGGTACCCTACGGCATCTCCTTCCACGTAGGCTCCCAGCAGCGCGACATCAGCGTGTGGGACGCGGCCATCGCCAAGGTCAAGGTGATCTTCGAGCGCCTGAAGGAAGAAGACGGCATCGAACTGAAGCTGATCAACATGGGCGGTGGCTTCCCGGCCAACTACATCACCCGCACCAACAGCCTCGAGACCTATGCCGAAGAAATCATCCGCTTCCTCAAGGAAGACTTCGGCGACGACCTGCCGGAAATCATCCTCGAGCCAGGCCGTTCGCTGATCGCCAACGCCGGCATCCTGGTCAGTGAAGTGGTGCTGGTGGCGCGCAAGTCGCGTACCGCCGTCGAGCGTTGGGTCTATACCGATGTGGGCAAGTTCTCCGGCCTGATCGAAACCATGGACGAGTCCATCAAGTTCCCGATCTGGACCGAGAAGAAAGGCGAGATGGAAGAAGTAGTGATCGCCGGCCCGACCTGCGACAGCGCCGATATCATGTACGAGAACTACAAGTACGGCCTGCCGCTGAACCTGGCCATCGGCGACCGCCTGTACTGGCTGTCCACCGGTGCCTACACCACCAGCTACAGCGCGGTGGAGTTCAACGGCTTCCCGCCGCTGAAGGCCTACTACCTGTAATGCACAACGGGGCCGCAAGGCCCCGTTTTCATTTGCCGCCCTGCCCCGCTCTGTAGGAGCGGCCTTGTGCCGCGAAAGGGCCGCGCAGCGGCCCCGGCGATTGATGCGTCAACGCTGAAAACCTGGGGCCGCTGCGCGGCCCTTTCGCGGCACAAGGCCGCTCCTACAGGGGTGGCGCCGGCCTTCGTTCGATCTCCTCGGCATAGCGCGCCGCATGGGCCATCAGCGCCGGCCCCGCCCCCTGCAACGTCACCAGCGCACTGCGCAGGAAATTCAGGTTGCCCTCGACCCTGGCCCGCTCCAGCCAAGGCCCGGCCTCGCCGATTTCCCCGCGCTCGACCAGCACCAGCGCCAGGCTGAACATCCCGCGAAAATCCCCGGCCTCGGCCGAACGCCGATACCAGCGCACCGCCCGGGCAGGACTCGGCGCGGTGGCGATGCCCTGCTCCAGGTAGCGCCCATACAGGTTCATCGACTTGGCATGCCCCAGCTGCGCGGCCTTCTCGTAGCACATCAACGCCTGGGCCTGGTCGGCCGGCACCCCGCGCCCGGTGGCCAACAGGTTGGCCAGGTTGTACATCCCCCAGTCCAGGCCGGCGTCGGCCGCACGGGCATAGTGAATGGCCGCCTGCGCGAGCTCCACCTCGCCACCCCAGCCGTGCTCCAGGCAACGGCCGAGCATGTTGTGCGCCATGGCGCTGCCACCCTGGGCGGCGATGGCGAACCAACGGCGGGCCACGCCGGCATCCTCTTCGATACCGCGCCCATCGAGCAGGATCTGCCCAAGCAACAATTGCGCCTCGACCACCCCCTGCCCCGCCGCCGCCAGGATTGCCTGGGCGGCCTGGCCCGGACTGTGTTCGAGCATCGCCTGCAACCCGGCAACATCCACCACATCTTCACGACGCAACTGATAGGACACGGCTCAGACCTCGGCCCAGCGGCGCAACAGGTTGTGATAGGTGCCGGTCAGTTGCAGCAGCGACGGATGCTCGGGCACATCGGCGGTGAGCTGGCGGATCGCGTTGTCCATCTCGAACAGCAAGGTGCGCTGGCTGTCCTCGCGCACCAGGCTCTGGGTCCAGAAGAACGCCGCATAGCGCGCCCCGCGAGTGACCGGGTTGACCTTGTGCAGGCTGGTGCCGGGGTACAGCACCAGGTCGCCGGCGGCCAGCTTGACCTCGCGCACGCCAAAGGTGTCCTGAATCACCAGCTCGCCGCCGTCGTAGCTGTCCGGATCGCTGAGGAACAGCGTCGAGGACAGGTCGGTACGCACCCGCTCCGGGCTGCCCTTGGGCTGGCGCAGGGCGTTGTCGATGTGGAAATCAAAATTGCCCCCTTCGCGGTAGCAGTTGATCAGCGGCGGGAACACCTTGTGTGGCAGGGCCGCCGACATGAACAACGGGTTGCGCCACAGCCGCTCGATCAGCGCATTGCCGATCTCCTTGGCCAGCGCATGGCCCTCGGGCAACTGCAGGTTGTGCTTGGCCTTGGCCGACTGGTACCCCGCGGTGATCTTGCCGTCTGCCCAGTCGGCCTGCTCCAGGGCCTCGCGAATGCGCGAGATCTCGTCGGCGTCGAACAGCCCGGGAATATGAAGCAGCATGGCGGCGGCACCAGGTATGACTGAAGGAGCGCCAATGATATTGATTCCCTTTTACCTACCACAAGCCCTTTATCCATGGCACGACGGATGAGACCGTAAAAACCGTAAGGCGAAATTGTAAAGAATGTAAATTTATGGCGAATGTAAACGCTTCTCAATTGTTCGTTACAATCACTTACATTATGCTCCGCGGCCTTCATACCTTGGGGAAGGTCTACAACAATGCGTCACGTGCCATCTGCTGTGAGTTCACCACGTCTGCTCGCCTCCGCCATCGGCATGGCGATCACCGCCACCTCGGCCTATGCCGCCGACCCGGCCGCCATTACCGCCATCACCCTGGACGCCACCAGCGTCAATGGCAAGGCCGAACAGGCAAGCACCGAGTACAAGGTCGACAAGGCCTCGTCGCAGAAGTACACCGCGCCGCTGGTGGACACCCCACGGTCGGTCACCGTGATCCCGCAGCAGGTGATCAAGGACACCAACGCCATGTCCCTGCAGGATGCTCTGCGCACCGTGCCGGGTATCACCTTCGGTGCCGGTGAAGGCGGTAACCCGCAAGGCGACCGTCCCTTCATCCGTGGCTTCGACGCCCAGGGCGACACCTACCTGGACGGCGTGCGCGACACGGGTGCCCAGACCCGCGAAATCTTCGCCATCGAGTCTGTCGAAGTGGCCAAGGGGCCGAACTCGGCGGTCGGTGGCCGTGGCGCCGCAGGCGGCACCATCAACCTGGTGAGCAAGCGCGCGCACCTGGGCAACTCGCTGGACGGCGCCTGGACCTGGGGCAGCGACCAGACCCAACGCTACACCTTCGACGGCAACTACCAGTTCAGCGACAGCGTTGCCGGGCGCCTGAACCTGATGACCCACGAAAGCAATGTCGCCGGTCGCGACAAGGTCAACTACGACCGCTGGGGCATCGCCCCCTCGCTGGCCTTCGGCCTGGGTACACCAACCCGCGTCAACCTCGACTACTACCACCTGGAAAGCGACGACCTGCCGGACTCCGGCATCCCCTACAGCGTGCCCCGTGCAGGCAGCACCGCACGGACTTCGGCGCATCCGGACAAGCCGGTCGACGGTGGCGACAGCGACAACTTCTACGGCCTGACCGGACGCGACTTCCGTAAGACCCGTGTCGATATCGCGACCTTCGCCATCGAGCACGACCTGACCGACACGCTGACCATCAAGAACACCCTGCGCCACGGCAACAGCATGCAGGACTACGTGCTGACCCAGCCCGACGACAGCGCCGGCAACGTCAACAACAACGGTGTCTGGCGTCGCGCCAACAGCCGTGTGGGCAACACCGCCACCACCACCAACCAGACCGACCTGTTCGGCGAGTTCTACCTGGGCGGCCTGAAGAACAGCTTCTCCACCGGCGTCGAGTTCACCAAGGAAGAGTCCGACCGCCAGAGCTACACCGTTACCCCCAACAGCAAGCTCATCTGCACCGGCCCGGGCAGCGGCGGCAGCTGCACCTCGCTGGACAACCCGAACCCGGACGACAACTGGGTCGGCACGGTCGAGCGCAACTACGCCGGCACCAGGACCAACAGCAAGACTCGCGCACTCTATGTGTTCGACACCCTGGAGCTGACCCCGCAGTGGCTGCTGAACATGGGCCTGCGCTATGACCACTTCGACACCGATTACCGTGGCTACAATGCCGACGGCAGTACCGCGGTGAGCAGCAAGGGCGTACCCGCCAAAGGCTCGGACACCAGCGAGTTCATCACCGGCCAGCTGGGCCTGGTGTGGAAACCGGCGGACAACGGCAGCATCTATGTGTCCTACGCCACCTCCGCCACGCCGCCTGGCGCCATGCTCGGCGAGGGCACCGAAGGCAACCCACTGGGCAACACCACCGACCGTTCCGGCAACCTGCTGGGCAGTGACATGGAGCCGGAAGAGACCACCAACTACGAGCTCGGCACCAAGTGGGACCTGCTCGACCAGCGCCTGTCCCTGGCTGCGGCACTGTTCCGCACCGAGAAGGAGAACGCCCGGGTCCAGGTCAACACCAACACCTACGAGAACGTCGGTGAAACCCGTGTGCAAGGCATCGAGCTGTCGGCCAGCGGCAAGCTGACCGACAAGTGGCAGGTGTTCGCCGGCTACACCTACATGCAGGCCCGCCAGATCGACGGTGGCCCGCTGGGCAAGGCGAACGACGGCAACCAGTTGCCCAACACGCCGAACAACAGCGCCAGCCTGTGGACCACCTACCAGCTGACGCCGAAGCTGACTGTCGGCGGCGGCGCCTTCTATGTGGATGACGTCTACGGCAGTGTGGCCAACACCACCATGGTCGACAGCTACGTACGCTACGACGCCATGGCCGCCTACAAGCTGACCAAGAACATCGACCTGCAGCTGAACGTGCAGAACCTTACCAACGAGGTCTACTACGACAAGGCGTACTCCACCCACTTCGCCAACCAGGCGGCAGGGCGCACGGCGTTGCTGACCACCAGCGTGCACTTCTGATGTAAGCGGCGCCTGCACTGGCCTCTTCGCGGGTAAACCCGCTCCCACAGGTTCGCCACCGCTCTGAAGGTCAGTGCTGTACCTGTGGGAGCGGGCTTGCCCGCGAAGAGGCCGGCACAGGACACCCCGCCCCGTTCATTCCCGTGAACGGGGCGTTTGCGTACCAAGGCATAATGCACGCCGCGCAGTTGCTGGCGGCAATACAAGGTGATCGATGTGGTGAAGAAGACGCTGTTCCAATTGCACTGGTTCTTTGGCATCACCGCCGGCCTGGTGCTGGCGCTGATGGGCGTGACCGGCGCGATCTGGTCGTTCCAGGAAGAACTGCTGCGCGCGTTCAACGCCGAGGTGCTCAAGGTCGAGGTACGCCAGGAAGGCGTGCTGCCGCCGGCCGAGCTGGTGCGCCGGGTCGAGGCCGCGCAAGGCGACAAGGTCTCCATGCTTTGGGTCGATACCCGCGAGGGCAACGCCGCACGGATCTTCTTCACCCCCGCCCCCGGCGAGCGACGCGGTGCGCTGCGCTACGCCGACCCGTACACCGGCGAGCTCAAAGGTGATGTAGCCGGGCTGGGCTTCTTCAACCTCATGCTCAACCTGCACCGGTTCCTGGCCATGGGCGACACAGGCCGGCAGATCACCGGTGCCTGCACCCTGATGCTGATCTTCTTCTGCCTCTCCGGGCTGTACCTGCGCTGGCCGCGCAAGGCACTGAACTGGCGGACCTGGCTGACGCTGGACTGGGCGAAGAAAGGCCGTGCCTTCAACTGGGACCTGCACGC
Source organism: Pseudomonas sp. DVZ6 (assembly GCF_024259445.1). Taxonomy (NCBI): domain Bacteria; kingdom Pseudomonadati; phylum Pseudomonadota; class Gammaproteobacteria; order Pseudomonadales; family Pseudomonadaceae; genus Pseudomonas; species Pseudomonas sp. DVZ6. Next base: position 81,163 of record NZ_JANCLM010000020.1, on the reverse strand, counting down.
GGTGTTCGGCACCTGGTGCCTGGTGTTCTACCTGCTGTTCGCCCTGACCGGGCTGTTCTGGTCCTACGAGTGGTACCGCGAAGGCCTCAATCGCCTGCTGGCCGACCAGCCTGCGGCGGGCGAGCAGAAGCGTGGCGAAGGCCGCGGCGGTCGCCATGGCCCGCCCAAGGTGGACAAGAACGCCCCGCCACTGGTGGTCGACTATGACGCCATCTGGACCAATCTCAAGGCCGCGGCAGGCCCCGGCCTGTCCACCTACAACCTGCGCCTGCCGCCGGCCGGCGGGCAACCGGCAACCCTGTTCTACCTGCTGCAGGGCGCCGACCACGAGCGCGCCCTGAACACCCTCACCCTCGACCCGGCCACCGGCCAGGTCAAGCGTCACGAGCGCTACACCGACAAGTCGTTCAAGGCCCAGTTGCTGCAGAGCGTCTACGCCCTGCACGTGGGCAGCTACTTCGGCCTGCCGGGGCGAATCATCGTCACCCTCGCCAGCCTGACCATGCCGCTGTTCTTCGTCACCGGCTGGCTGCTGTACCTCGACCGCCGGCGCAAGAAGCGCCAGGTCCGCGCCGCCCGTGGCGCGGTGGCCGCTCAGGCGAACGACGGCGACAGCTGGCTGATCGGTTTCGCCAGCCAGAGCGGCTTTGCCGAGCAGCTCGCCTGGCAGAGCGCCGGCCAACTTCAAGCCGCCGGCTTGCCGGTGCAGGTACGCCCGCTGGCCGAACTGGGCGAGGCCGAATTGCGCCAGGCCAACCGCGCGCTGTTCGTGGTCAGCACCTTCGGCGACGGCGAGGCCCCGGACAGCGCCCGTGGCTTCGAGCGCAAGGTGCTCGGCCAACCTTGGCCGCTGGATCACCTGGACTTCGCCCTGCTGGCCCTGGGCGACCGCCAGTACCCGCACTTCTGCGGCTTCGCCCGCCGGCTCCAGGCCTGGCTCGGCGAACGCGGCGCCACCTGCGCCTTCAGCCCGGTGGAGGTGGACAACGCCGACCCCGCCGCGCTGCAGCTGTGGCAACAGGAACTGACGCAATTCACTGGCGCCCGCCCGGTCGCCGCCTGGCAGCCGCCGAGCTTCGGCAACTGGCAACTGTTGCGCCGCGAACGGATCAACCCGGGCAGCCAGGGCGCGCCGGTCTACCTGTTGGGCCTTCAGGCAGTAGCGCCGACGACCTGGGAAGCCGGCGACCTGATCGAGATCCTGCCGCGCAACGGCCAGCCTCGTGTCGATGCCTTCCTTGCCGGCCTGGGCCTCGACCCAGGCAGCCCGGTGCAGCTCGACGACCTGCAGGAAACCCTGGTGCAGGCCCTGGCCACCCGCCAGTTGCCGGTCAGCCGCGAACACCTGGTCGGACTGCATGCCCAGGCACTGGTCGATGCCCTGATCCCGCTCACCGCCCGTGAATACTCGATTGCCTCCATCGCCAGCGATGGCGTGCTGGAGCTGATCGTGCGACAGGAACGCCACGCCGATGGCAACCTCGGCCTGGGCTCCGGCTGGCTGACCGAATACCTGCCGCTGCAAGGCAGCGTCAGCGCGCGCCTGCGTCGCAATAGCGGTTTCCATTTGCCCTCCGAGTCGGCGCCCTTGGTAATGATCGGCAATGGCACCGGCCTGGCCGGTCTGCGCAGCCTGCTCAAGGCCCGGATTGCCGGGGGCGAACAACGCAACTGGCTACTGTTCGGCGAACGCAACCGGGCGCACGATCTGCTGTGCGGTGAGGAACTGCAAGGCTGGGTGGAAAGCGGCGATCTGCAACGACTGGACCTGGCGTTTTCGCGGGACCAGGCCGAGAAAATCTATGTGCAGGACGTGCTGTTGCAGCAGGCCGCCGAGTTCAAGCGCTGGGTGGATGACGGCGCTTGCGTGTATGTCTGTGGGAGCCTGCAAGGGATGGCTGCCGGGGTGGATGCGGCGTTGCAGGGGATGCTGGGTGAAGCTGTCGTGCAGCAGTTGATCGAGGATGGGCGATATCGGCGAGATGTGTATTGAACAGTCACATCCCTGGGGGCGCGTTGCGCCCCTTTCGCGGCACAAGGCCGCTCCTACATGGGGTTGCGATCTCCTGTAGGAGCGGCCTTGTGCCGCGAAAGCGCCTCATGACCTTCAGTGCAATTCGAAGGTATCGGCATCCAGGTTCGCCGGGAACCGCGCCCGGTACGCTGCCAGCTCCGCAGCCCGCAGCACCACGGTGAACACCCCGTCGGCCTCACCCGCGCTCAGCAGGCTCTCGCCCTGGAAGTCCAGCACCTGGCTGTCGCCGGAATAGGCGAAGCCCTTGCCATCGGTGCCCACCCGGTTCACCGCCGCGACGAAGCACAGGTTCTCGATGCCCCGCGCCGGCAGCAGGCGGTTCCAGTGCAGGCGCCGCGCCGCCGGCCAGTTGGCGGTGTACAGCAGCAAGTCGGTGTCCTGGGCGTCGCGGCTCCACACCGGGAAGCGCAGGTCGTAGCAGATCAGCGGGCGGATCCGCCAACCCTTGAGCTCGAACTGCACCTGGCGCTCGCCCGGGGTGTAGTGCTTGTGCTCGCCGGCCATGCGGAACAGGTGGCGTTTGTCGTAGTGCAGGATCTCACCGTCGGGCCGTGCCCACAGCAGGCGGTTGCGGTGGCTGCCGTCGGCGGCCTGGATGATCACGCTGCCGGTGATCACCGCGTTGGCTTTCTTGGCCTGGGCCTTGAGCCACTTGTAGGTCGGGCCGTTTTCAGGCTCCGCCAGGCGTTCGGACTCCATCGAGAAACCGGTGGTGAACATTTCCGGCAGGACCACCAGGTCCACCTCGCCGGCCTGCCCGATCAGTTCCTCGAAGTGCGCATAGTTGGCCTCGCGGTCGTGCCAGGCCAGGGTGGTCTGCACCAGGGCGATTTTCAGGTTCGGCAGTTGGCTCAGATCGCGCATAGTTTTTCCGCTGCCTGGCGCAGCGTCTCCTCGCGTTTGGCAAAGCACAGGCGCACCAGGCGTTGCTCGGGGATGGGTTGCTGGTAGAACACCGACACCGGGATGCTGGCCACGCCATGCTCACGGGTCAGCCACAGGGCCATGTCGACATCGTTCAGGTCGGGCCGGATCTGCGAATAGTCCACCAGTTGGAAATAGGTGCCCGGCGTACGGGTGAAGGTGAAACGCGAAGCCTGCAGCAGGTCGCAGAACAGATCGCGCTTGGCCTGGTAGAAGGCCGGCAGCTCGTCGATATGCTCGGGGTGCTCGGCCATGAAGTCGGCCAGGGCGCACTGCAAGGGGGTCACGCCGCAGAAGTTGACGTACTGGTGCACCTTGCGCAGTTCCGCGCTGAGGGCCGGCGGGGCAACCACATAGCCAGTCTTCCAGCCGGTGACGTGGTAGGTCTTGCCGAACGAGCTGACCACGAACGCCCGCGAATAGAGCTGCGGGTGGGCCAGCACGCTGGCATGGCGCACGCCGTCGTAGATCAGATGCTCGTAGACCTCGTCGCTGATCAGGTAGATATCGCGGTCACCGATCAGCCTGGCCAGTTGGTCCAGATCGTCGCGGCTGATCAGCGCGCCGCTGGGATTGTGCGGCGAGTTGAGGATGACCATGCGCGTGCGCGGGCTCAGGGCATCGCTGAATTTCTGCCAGTCGATGCCGAAGCTGCCGTCGGTCAGTGGCACATGCACGCAGCGCCCGCCGGCCAGTTCCACGGACGGCTCGTAGCTGTCGTAGCTGGGGTCGAAGACGATCACCTCGTCGCCGGCATGGATGACCGCCTGGATGGCGCAGAAGATCGCCTCGGTGGCACCGGGGGTGATGGTCACTTCCTGGTCGGCATCGACATTCGCGCCGTACAGCCGGGTAATCTTCGCCGCCACCTGCTGACGCAGTGCCGGCAGGCCGGTCATGGGCGAGTACTGGTTGTGCCCGGCGGCCACATGGCGACCGACGGCATCGAGCAAGGCCTGGGGGCCGTTGAAGTCAGGGAAGCCCTGGGAGAGGTTGAGCGCACCGGTCTGCATGGCCAGTTGCGACATGGTGGTGAAGATGGTCGTGCCGACGTTCGGCAGTTTGCTGCGGATCATGGAGCCCTCTTTCCTGGGGTTTGTCCGGCACGGGGTTGGGTCCGAGCATAGCGGATCGAGCAGTCAGGAAAAAGGTTGAAACAATAGGGGGATTGCGGTGGGTCAACGTGTAGGGGGAGATCAGGATTTACGCACATCCCTGTAGGAGCGGCCTTGTGCCGCGAAAGGGCTGCAAAGCAGCCCCGGCTTCCTTGCAGCGCATTCTGAACCCTGGGGCTGCTACGCAGCCCTTTCGCGGCTCAAGGCCGCTCCTACAGGGGGCGCACGGCCTGGGAAGGCACGCCAAGCGGTTGTTAACGCTTGTCGCGCCGCTTCTTCTCGGCCTTCTTGTGATGCGACATCAGGCGGCGCTTCTTGTTGACCTGGCGATCGGTGAGGGTGTTCTTCTTGCCCTCGAAGGGGTTGTCACCACCCTTGTACTCGATGCGGATCGGCGTGCCGACCAGCTTGAGCACCCGGCGGTAGGTGTTCTCCAGGTAACGCGAGTAGGAGTTGGGGATCTTGTCGGTCTGGTTGCCGTGGATCACGATCAGCGGCGGGTTGGCGCCACCGAGGTGGGCATAGCGCAGCTTGATCCGGCGACCGTTGACCAGCGGCGGCTGGTGCACGCTGATGGCGTCTTCGAGGATCTGTGTCAGGCGGCTGGTCGGCCAGCGGGTGACCGCCGACTTGAACGCGGCCTGCACCGACTTGTACAGGTGGCCCACGCCGGTGCCGTGCAGCGCCGAGATGAAGTGGATGTCGGCGAAGTCGACGAAGAACAGCCGGCGTTCCAGCTCGGTCTTCACGTAGTCGCGCTCACCCGACTCCATGCCGTCCCACTTGTTCAGGGCGATGACCACGGCGCGGCCGGCGTCCAGGGCGAAGCCCAGCAGGTTGAGGTCGTGGTCGACCACGCCTTCGCGGGCGTCCATGACGAAGATCACCACGTTGGCGTCCTTGATCGCCTGCAGGGTCTTCACCACCGAGAACTTCTCGACTTCCTCGTGGATCTTGCCGCGCTTGCGCACGCCGGCGGTGTCGATGAAGGTGTACTTCTCGCCATCACGCTCGAACGGGATGTAGATACTGTCGCGGGTGGTGCCCGGCTGGTCGTACACCACCACGCGCTCTTCGCCGAGCATGCGGTTGACCAGGGTCGACTTGCCCACGTTGGGGCGGCCGATGATGGCGATCTTGATACCGTCTTTCTCGCTCGGGCCGGGGATGCGCGTGGCTTCCTCGCCTTCGGCGACATCCTCGTCGAGGGCTTCTTCCTCGGGATCACGGGGAATATGGCCGAGCAGCGACTCCATCAGGGCGTTGATACCACGGCCCTGGGAGCCCGCCACCGGAATGGCGTTGCCCATGCCCAGCGGCGAGAACTCGGCGCGGGCGATATCGGGGTCGATGTTGTCGATCTTGTTGGCGACCAGGATCGCTTCCTTGTTCCGCTTGCGCAGGTGATCGGCGATCATCTGGTCGGCGGCGGTCATGCCGGCACGGGCATCGACCAGGAACAGCACGTAGTCGGCTTCCTCGATGGCCATCAGCGACTGCTCGGCCATCTTCTCGTCCATGCCCACTTCGTCACCGGTGATACCGCCGGTGTCGATGAGGATGTAGGAACGACCCTGCCAGCTGGCATCGCCGTACTGGCGGTCACGGGTCAGGCCCGACAGGTCACCGACGATGGCGTCGCGGGTCTTGGTCAGGCGGTTGAACATGGTGGATTTACCGACGTTCGGCCGGCCCACCAGGGCGATTACGGGAACCATGCGGCTCTCCACTCTTGAATTCTTGAAAATGCAAAGGCCGCTGCAAGGCAGCGGCCGGAGTTCGGGCGGCGCTTCATGCGCCGCGGCCTGAGCCCGCGAGCGAGCTCAAGCATAGCTTCAGCGGATGGTCAGTGCCTCGAGCTTGCCGCTGTTGCCGAAGACGTAGATGGTGTCGCCGACCACCAGGGGTCGGGCGCGCAGGCCATCGCTGTCGATACGCTCACGGCCGACGAAGCGGCCATCGACCTGGCTGAGCAGGTGCAGGTAACCCTCGAAGTCGCCCACCGCCACATAGCTGGAGAACACTTCCGGCGCCGACAGCTGACGGCGAGCCATCGAGTCGTTGCTCCACAGCGAGCTGGAGGAACGCTCGTCGACGCTTTGCACGGTACCCGACGCTTCGCTTACGTAGACGTTGCCGAAGCCCTGGGCGACACCCACGTAGCTGGAGGCATCGCGCTGCCACAGCACGCGACCGCTTTCCAGCTCCAGGCCGGCGACGCGACCCTGGTAGGTGCCGACGTACAGGGTACCACCGGACAGCAGCAGGCCGCCGTCGATGTCCACCACCCGGTCCAGCTCGGAACGGCCCTGCGGAATCGCCACGCGGCTCTCCCACACCGGCACGCCGTTGCTGATGTCGACCGCCACCACCTTGCCGGTGGACAGGCCGGCCACGGCCAGGCGGTTGGTCACCACCGGCGCGCCGGTGCCGCGCAGGGTCAGCACGGCCGGGCTGTTCTCGTAGATCCAGCGACGGTCGCCGGTGGCGGCGTCGAAGCCGACCAGACGGTCGTCCTGGGTCTGTACCACCACCACGTCGCCGTTGTTGGCCGGCGGCGCCAGCACTTCGCTGCTGACGCGCGAGCGCCAGCGCTCCTCGCCGGTGCTGGAATCCAGGGCGATGACCTCGCCTTTGAGGGTACCCAGCATGACCAGGCCGTAGCCCACGCCCACGGCGCCGGAAACCGGCAGCTCGAGGTCCTTCTTCCACACCACGTCGCCGGTGATGCGGTTCAGCGCGAAGACCTCGCCGTTGACGTCGGAGGCGTAGATGCGGTCGTTCTCGATGGCCGGTACCAGGGTGTTGTAGGTCTCACCCTGGCCGTCACCGATCGAACGGCTCCACTGCTTCTTCAGCACCACTTCCTCGGTGAACTTGGTCAGCTCGGCCGGGGGCAGTTCCTTCTTGCTGTTGCTGCTGCAACCCGCCGCCAGCACGGCGAGGGTGAGCACTGCTGCTTGTTTCCAACCCTTCACTTCAGGCGTCCCCTTTGGCCAGGTCATCCAGCTTCAGTTGCAGGCCACCGATCGCGGCGTCGTCGGACAGCGCGGCCTTGGCTTTTTCGTAGGCGCTGTGCGCGTCGTCGGCGCGGCCCAGCTGTACCAGCAGGTCGCCCTTGAGTTCTTCGCGGCTGGCCAGGAAGGCCTTGTCGGTGTCGCCGTCGAGCAGCTTGAGCGCGTCCTCGGCCTTGTCCTGGGCCGCGAGCACGCGGGCCAGGCGCTGGCGCGAGATCTCGCCGAGGGTGGCGTCGGCCGGCTTGTCCAGCACGCCCTTGAGCTCGCTGGCCGCATCGTCCAGCTTGCCGCTCTCGACCGCGACCTTGGCCACGAACAGGCTGCCGTACTGGGCGTAGGCGGTACCGCCGAACTCGCTCTTGAGCTTGCCGGAAAGCTCGGCAACCTTGCTCGCGTCGGGCTTGCCGTCAGGCGTCAACGAGGTTTCCAGCAGCGCCTGATACAGCACCGAGGCGCCCTGGGACTGGTTGGCCTGGTACTTGTGCCAGGTCTGCCAGCCCAACACCACCACGCCGGCCAGCAGGGCGCCGGTCAGCAGCGGCTTGCCGTTGCGGTTCCACCAGTCCTTGGCTGCTGCCAGGCTCTCATCATCGGTACTCGACACCCCAATACTCCTATTCGCCTATTCGTTGTCAGACCGCGTCACGCCTGGGCGATCGCGGTTTCCAGGTGCGCGGCAAGCGCATCCCAGGCAATGTTCTGTTGTTCGCCCTGGCCACGCAGGGGCTTCAGGCCGATCTGCTGCTTCTCGAGCTCGTCGTCGCCCAGAATCAGCGCGAACAGCGCGCCGCTCTTGTCGGCTTTCTTGAACTGGTTCTTGAAGTTGCCGCCACCGGCATTGACTGCCAGGCGCAGGTTCGGCAGACGATCACGCAGTTGCTCGCTGATCTTCAGACCAGCCAGCTCCGCCTGCTCGCCAAAGGCGCACAGGTAAACGTCGATGGTACGGCTGATCGACTCAGGCACCTGGCCCAGGGTTTCGATCAGCAGCAGCAGACGCTCGATCCCCATGGCAAAGCCAACGCCGGCGGTCGGCTTGCCGCCCATCTGCTCGACCAGGCCATCGTAGCGCCCACCGGCGCAGACCGTGCCCTGGGCACCGAGCTTGTCGGTGACCCACTCGAACACGGTCTTGCTGTAGTAATCCAGGCCGCGCACCAGCTTGGTGTTGATCACGAACGGGATGCCGGCAGCGTCAAGACGGGCCTTCACGCCATCAAAGTGCACGCGGGACTCTTCGTCCAGGTACTCTTCGAGCTTCGGCGCGCCCACCAGGGCGGCCTGGGTGCCTTCGTTCTTGCTGTCGAGGATACGCAGCGGATTGCTCTTCAGGCGGCGCTGACTGTCTTCGTCCAACTGATCAATGCGCTGGGACAGGAATTCGACCAGTGCATCACGATAGCGCGCGCGGGCTTCGCTGGTGCCCAGGCTGTTGAGCTCCAGGGTCACCGCGTCCTGAATACCCAGCAACGCCCAGAGGCGCCAGGTGAGCATGATCAGTTCGGCGTCGATATCGGGGCCGGCCAGGTTGAACACCTCGACACCGATCTGGTGGAACTGGCGGTAGCGTCCCAGTTGCGGGCGCTCGTGGCGGAACATCGGGCCCACGTACCAGAGTTTCTGCACCTGGCCATTACCGATGATGCCGTGCTCGAGCACTGCGCGCACGCAAGCGGCGGTGCCTTCCGGACGCAAGGTAAGCGAGTCCTTGTTGTCCTGGAAGGTGTACATCTCTTTCTCGACGATATCGGTGACTTCACCGATCGAGCGCTTGAACAGCTCGGTGAACTCGACGATCGGCGTGCGGATCTGGCTGTAGCCGTAGCTGTCCAGCAAGCCGGCCACGGTGCCCTCGAAATAGCGCCACAGCGGCGACTGGTCGGGCAGGATGTCGTTCATGCCACGGATGGCTTGCAGCGATTTGCTCACGAGTAGTCCTTACGAATCTGTGTCTCAGCCGCGGGCGATCAGCGCCGCGTCGGCCTCGGCCTTCTCGGCCGCTTTCTGGCGGATGAGCTTTTCCAGCTCGTCGACCAGGTTGTCGTTGTTCAGCTTCTGCGATGGCTTGCCATCGATGTAGACCAGGTTCGGCGTGCCGCCGGTCAGGCCCACGTGCGATTCCTTGGCTTCGCCCGGACCGTTGACCACGCAACCGATCACCGCCACGTCCAGCGGTACCAGCAGGTCTTCCAGGCGCCCTTCCAGTTCGTTCATGGTCTTGACCACATCGAAGTTCTGCCGCGAGCAGCTCGGGCAGGCGATGAAGTTGATGCCACGCGAACGCAGGTGCAGCGACTTGAGGATGTCGTAGCCGACCTTCACTTCCTCGACCGGATCGGCGGCCAGGGAGATGCGGATGGTGTCACCGATGCCTTCGGCCAGCAGCATACCTAGGCCGACGGCGGATTTCACCGTCCCCGAGCGCAGGCCGCCGGCTTCGGTGATCCCCAGGTGCAGCGGCTGGATGATCTGCTTGGCCAGCAGGCGGTAGGCCTCGACGGCCATGAACACGTCGGAGGCCTTGACGCTGACCTTGAAGTCCTGGAAGTCCAGGCGGTCGAGGTGCTCGACATGGCGCAGCGCCGACTCGACCAGCGCCGCCGGGGTGGGCTCGCCGTACTTCTTCTGCAGGTCCTTTTCCAGGGAACCGGCGTTGACGCCGATGCGGATCGGGATGCCGCGGTCGCGTGCCGCGTCGACCACGGCGCGCACACGGTCTTCACGGCCGATGTTGCCCGGGTTGATGCGCAGGCAGTCGACGCCCAGTTCGGCCACGCGCAGGGCGATCTTGTAGTCGAAGTGGATGTCGGCGACCAGCGGCACGCTGACCAGCTTCTTGATCTTGCCGAACGCCTCGGCGGCGTCCATGTCCGGCACCGAGACCCGCACGATGTCCACGCCGGCATCGACCAGGCGCTGGATCTGCGCCACGGTGGCGGCGACATCGTTGGTGTCGGTGTTGGTCATGCTCTGCACCGCGATGGGCGCATCGCCACCCACCGGCACATTGCCGACCCAGATTTTGCGGGATTCGCGACGTTTGATCGGAGATTCGCCGTGCATGACTTACTGTCCCAACTTCAGGCGAGCGGTTTCGCCACTGGTGAACGGGGCGACATCGACCGCCTGGCCGTTGTAGCTCACCTGGGCGCCGCGGGCAAAGCCCAGGCGCACCGCGAACGGTGGCTTGCCGGTCAGTTCCAGGTTGTCGCCCTTGCGCTTGATGGCGCTGAACAGCACCTTGCCGTTGCCGTCGGTGACCTGGGTCCAGCAATCGGCGGTGAATTGGATATGGACCTTGGCGCTGCCGGCCGGGGCGACTTCAGCGGGCGCAGCCGGTGCGCTCGAAGCGACGGGGGCGGCTGGCGCGGCGGCGACAGGCGCGGCCACTGCAGGAGCGGCTGGCGCGACAACCGGTGCCACAGGTGCGGCGGCCGTCGGTGCCGGTGCCGCGCTGGTGGCTGGCGCGGCGGGTGCCACAGGCGCAACTGGCGCCTGGGCCTCGGTGACCGGCGCCTGCTCGGTAGCGTTCGGCTCCAGTGGCAGGGCCTGGCCCTCGGGCTGCTGGCCTTCGCTCACGGCCTGGTCTTCCGGCTCGTCCAGCGGATGAATCTGCGTGGTGCCGTCGGCGCTCTCGACCTCGACGTGCTCCAGGGCGATCTTGGCCAGGTCCTTGCCGCGCAGGCTGCTCTGGTCCTGCCACCAGAAGAAACCACCGCCGACCACCGCGACCAGCAGCAACAGGCTGACCACCCGCAGGATGTTGTGCGACAGGCGCACCGGCTCTTCGATGCGGCCGAGGGCGTGCACTTCGCTGCCCTGGGCGTGGGTGCCGGTGATCTGGTCGAAGGCCTCGACCAGAGGCGCCTGGTCCATATCCATCAGCTTGGCGTAGGCACGGATGTAGCCACGGGCGAAGGTGTGCCCGGGCAGCTTGTCGAAGGCGCCGTTTTCCAGGTTGTTCAGCGAAGATACCGTGAGGTTGAGCTTGCGAGCGACCTCGGCCTGGCTCCATTCGCGTTTTTCGCGGGCCTGGCGCAAGACATCACCGGGGTTCTGGCGAGTCGCTGCTGCTACTTCAGTGTGCGCGGCTTTCATCGTTGCTCCGACAGGTATTGCTGATATTCCGGCGTACCGGGATAAAGTCGTTGTAATTGCTGGCCCAAACGGGTCGCGGTGCCCTGTTCGTCGAGGGCGAGTGCCAGGCGATGGCCCAGCAGCAGGCTGCGGGCATCCTGGTCGCTCAGCTGGCTGAATCGATCGTAGTAATCCTGGGCCGGCACATAATGCCTGTTTTCGTAGGACAACTCAGCCATTTCGAGCAATGCCTTCGGTTGCCGCGGATTGAGCCGAAGGGCTTTTTCCAGGTAGGCACGCGCCTGATCACCCTGCCCCTGCTTCAGGGCGGTGAGCCCCAGGTTCTCGTACACGCGGGAACGCTCAGGATACAGGGTATCGGCCCCAGCCTGGAGGAACATCGCCCGGGCTTCGTCGAAACGGCCCTGAGCATATAGGAAACTGCCGTAATTGTTGCGGATTCGTGTGTCATCCGGGCGGATGGCCAAGGCCTTGGCGAAGTGCTCGCCGGCCAATGCGGGCTCATCCTCGGCCTGGAACACCAGGGCCAGTGCTGCATGAGCCTCGGCGTCACGGGCGTCCAGGGCCAGGGCCTTGCCCAGCGGTGCCTTGGCGCGCTCGGTCAAACCTTGTTGCAAATACCCCAGCCCCAACTGCACGTAGGCCTGCCCCGCCGCCTCACGCCCCTGGCGGCTGGCCAGGGGGTCGCCCGCGCCGCCGGACACGCAGCCGGCCAGCAGCGAAAGCGTCAGGATCGACAGCGCGGCGCGCAGGCTCATGGGGCAGGTGCTCGTCAGGGGCGCGCAGCGCTGTCTTGCGGCTCGTCGGCAGCCAGCTGACGTACGGCGATGTAGCGCTCGCTGCGGCGGGTACGGTCGTTGACCTGACCCACCAGCTGACCGCAGGCGGCGTCGATGTCGTCACCGCGGGTGGTGCGGGTGGTCACGTTGAAGCCGCCGTGGTGCAGCAGGTCCTGGAAGCGACGGATGGCATTGTTGCTCGGTCGCTCGTAGCCCGAATGTGGGAACGGGTTGAACGGGATCAGGTTGATCTTGCACGGCACATCACGCAGCAGTTCGATCATCTGCGCGGCATGCTCGGGCTGGTCGTTGACATCCTTGAGCAGGGTGTACTCGATGGTCAGCACGCGCTTGCCGCCGAGGGTGGACATGTAGCCCATGCACGACTCCAGCAGCATCTTCAGCGGGTACTTCTTGTTGATCGGCACCAGCTTGTTGCGCAGTTCGTCGTTCGGCGCGTGCAGCGACAGGGCCAGCGACACGTCGATGTGCTTGGCCAGCTCGTCGATCATCGGCACCACGCCCGAGGTGGACAGGGTGACGCGACGCTTGGAAATGCCATAGCCCAGATCTTCCATCATGATCTTCATGGCGGCGATGACATTGTCGAAATTCAGCAGGGGTTCGCCCATGCCCATCATGACCACGTTGGTGATGGCGCGGTCGATCTTGGCCGGGACGGTCCCGAAGGATTTGTTGGCAAGCCACACCTGGCCGATCACTTCGGCGGCGGTGAGGTTGCTGTTGAAGCCTTGCTTGCCGGTGGAGCAGAAGCTGCAGTCCAGGGCACAGCCGGCTTGCGACGACACGCACAGGGTGCCGCGATCGTCGGTGGGGATGTAGACGGTCTCGACGCAGCTGCCGGAGGCAACGCGGACCACCCACTTGCGGGTACCGTCGGCGGAAATGTCTTCACTGACCACCTCCGGACCGCGAATCTCGGCAACGGCCTCGAGCTTTTCGCGCAAGACCTTGCCGACATTGGTCATGGCGGCGAAATCATCGACGCCAAAATGGTGAATCCATTTCATCACCTGACCGGCACGGAAGCGCTTCTCCCCGATTGAGTCGAAGAACTGTTCCATTTCCGCCAGGGTCAGCCCCAGCAGGTTGATCTTGTCAGTCGATGTCGTCATGGATTCACCCTCACCCGTAAGCTTTCGCTTAGCGAGTGGTTACCTCGGTAGCAGCGAAGAAGTAAGCGATTTCGCGAGCAGCGGCAGCTTCGGAGTCCGAACCGTGAACGGCGTTGGCGTCGATCGACTCGGCGAAGTCGGCACGGATGGTGCCTGGAGCAGCTTCTTTAGGGTTGGTGGCGCCCATCAGCTCACGGTTCAGAGCGATGGCGTTTTCGCCTTCCAGAACCTGAACAACGACAGGGCCCGAAGTCATGAAGGCAACCAGGTCACCGAAGAAGCCACGAGCGCTGTGCTCGGCGTAGAAGCCTTCGGCTTCGGCCTTGGACAGTTGCTTGATTTTCGAAGCGACGATTTTCAGGCCGGCTTCTTCGAAGCGAGTGGTGATCTTGCCGATGACGTTTTTAGCGACGGCGTCAGGCTTGATGATCGAGAAAGTACGTTGAACAGCCATGGAAAACTCCAGAATATTGAGTGTTGCGAAAAATTAAACCCGCGAATTATACGCGGGTTCCAGGGGATTGCCTAACCTGCGGCGTGCGCTCAGTCGGCTTCTTCGATCCAGGCCGCCTGGATGGCCTCGAGAACCTTCTCGCCGCAACGCGACGGATCGTCATCGAAGTCCGGCAGAGCCATGACCCACGCGCGCAGATCGACGAAATTCACGTAATGAGGATCGACCTCGGGCTTGCTTTCCGCAAGCTGGATGGCGATCTCAAGTACATCAACCCATTTCAGACTCATGTACAGGCCCTCAGTGCGGCGCTTCGGCGGCGTGGTTGAGCGAATATTTGGGGATCTCGATGGTGAGGTCCTCATCGCCGACGACCACCTGGCAGCCCAGGCGCGACTGCGCCTCCAGGCCCCAGGCCTTGTCCAGCATGTCCTCTTCGAGCTCGTCCGCTTCTTCAAGGGAGTCGAAGCCCTTGCGGATGATGCAATGGCAGGTGGTGCAGGCCTTGACGCCGCCGCAGGCGCTTTCCATCTCGATGTGATGGTCGTGGGCCAGTTCCAGGATGTTGGTCCCGGTCGGCACTTCCACGGTCAACCCCTCGGGGCAGAACTTCTCATGCGGCAGGAATGTCACCAGCGGCATCGGTTACTCCTCGATCTCATTCAGGTTGCGCCCGGCCAGTGCGGCTTTGACCGTCGAATCAAGGCGACGGGCGGCAAATGCATCGGTCACCTGCGACAGACGCTTGGTCTGTTGCTCGATGGCGGCGCCATCGGTGCCGGTCAGCAAATCACGTAGTTCTTGCATCTGGAATTCGATCGCGTCGCGCTCGTCACTGCTGAGCAGGCGCTCGCCATCGGCGTCCAGGGCGCCCTGCACCGCCTCGAGCAGGCGCTCGGCATCGACCTGGTGCTCGCGCAACTGGCGCGCATGCTTGTCGGAGCCGGCATGCTCGAAGGAGTCCTTGAGCATGCGGGCGATCTCGCCGTCGGTCAGACCGTAGGACGGCTTGACCTGAATGCTCGATTCCACCCCCGAACCCAGTTCGCGGGCCGCGACGCTGAGCAGGCCGTCGGCGTCGACCTGGAAGGTCACGCGGATCTTCGCCGCGCCCGCGACCATGGCCGGGATGCCGCGCAGCTCGAAGCGCGCCAGGGAACGGCAGTCGCTGATCAGCTCGCGCTCGCCCTGCAGCACGTGGATCATCATGGCCGACTGGCCATCTTTGTAAGTCGTGAACTCCTGGGCGCGGGCCACCGGAATGGTGGTGTTGCGCGGGATCACCTTCTCCATCAGCCCGCCCATGGTCTCAAGACCCAGCGACAGCGGGATGACGTCGAGCAGCAGCAGCTCACCGCCTTCGCGACGGTTGCCGGCGAGGGTGTCGGCCTGGATGGCGGCACCGATGGCCACCACCTGGTCCGGGTCGATCGAGGTCAGCGGAGTACGGCCGAACAGCGCGCCGACCGCCTCGCGCACACGCGGCACACGGGTCGAACCACCGACCATGACCACCGCGCCGACTTCCTCCAGCTCGATGCCGCTGTCGCGCACGGCGCGGCGGCAGGCCTTGAGGCTGCGGGCGATCATCGGTTCGATCATGGCTTCGAAGGCGGCACGGGTCAGCTCGCCCTGCCAGGCACCATGCTGGACGCCGACGGCGTCACTGTCGGTCAAGGCTTCCTTGGCCGCGCAAGCGGTCTGCAGCAGCAGGCGCTGGGTGGCCGGATCGAGGTCGGCGGACAAATCGGCCTGCTCGATGATCCAGCCAGCGATCGCATGGTCGAAGTCATCGCCACCCAGGGCGGTGTCACCACCGGTGGCCAGCACTTCGAAGACACCGGCAGTCAGGCGCAGGATGGAGATATCGAAGGTGCCGCCGCCCAGGTCGAAAATCGCCACGACGCCTTCGGCATCCTGGTCCAGGCCATAGGCCACGGCAGCTGCGGTCGGCTCGTTGAGCAAGCGCAGGACATTGAGGCCGGCCAGCTTGGCGGCGTCCTTGGTGGCCTGGCGCTGGGCGTCGTCGAAATAGGCCGGCACGGTGATTACCGCACCGACCAGCTCGCCACCTAGGGTTTGCTCGGCGCGCTGACGCAGCACCTTGAGAATATCGGCCGACACTTGCACCGGACTTTTCGGGCCCTGAACGGTATCGATGAACGGCATGTGCGATTCACCGCCGACAAAACGGTACGGCAATTGCTCGCCCAGCTGTTTGACGTCCGCCAGGCCACGCCCCATCAGGCGCTTGACCGACAGGATGCTGTTGAGCGGGTCGCTGGGGGCAGCCTCGCGCGCGGCCAGGCCGACTTCGACAGCGTTGTCGAGATAACGCACGGCGGACGGCAGGATGACACTACCCTGGGCATCGGGCAGCGGCTCGCTGCGCCCGCTGCGCACGGCGGCGACGAGAGAATTGGTGGTGCCCAGGTCGATGCCCACCGCCAGGCGGCGCTGGTGCGGCTGGGGGCTCTGACCGGGTTCGGCGATCTGCAGTAGGGCCATGCTTATCTGAGTACCTTAGGCGTCATCACGGGCAACGCCGGGGTTAATCGTCGAGGCGCTCTTCGAGTTGGCGCACTTCTTGGGCGAGCTTGTCGAGGAACTGCATGCGGCGCATCAGGCGCTCGGCCTGCTCACGCTCTGCAGCAACATCCCAGCAGGCGGCGAAATCCTCGTTCAGCGTGTCCTGGGCGACCTTGAGGCGCTTCTTGAACACGGCGACGCCGTCGAGGTCGGCTTCGTCCTGCAGCTCTTCGAGCTCTTCGCGCCACTGCATCTGCTGCAACAGGAAGTCCGGGTCGTGCACGGTGACTTCCTGGGGCACCTCGTGGCCGCCGATGGCCAGCAGGTAGCGGGCCCGGCGCGGCGCGCTGCGCAAGGTCTGGTAGGCGTCGTTGAGGGCCGCCGACTTTTCCAGGGCTACGCGCTGCTCGCGCTCGGAAGCGTCGGCGAAACGGTCCGGATGGACCTCGCGGGCCAGCTCGCGGTAGCGAACAGCCAGTTTGTCGAGGTCCAGGCGAAAACCGGGTTGCAGCTCAAACAGGGCGAAATGACAAGGAGTACCCACGGCCAGCCTCAGACGTTGAAGCTTTCGCCGCAGCCACACTCACCGCGCACGTTGGGGTTGTTGAACTTGAAGCCTTCGTTCAACCCTTCCTTGACGAAGTCCAGCTCGGTGCCGTCGAGGTAGACCAGGCTTTTCGGGTCGATGATGACCTTCACGCCATGGTTCTCGAACACCTGGTCTTCGGCGGCGAGCTCGTCGACGAACTCCAGCACATAGGCCAGGCCCGAGCAGCCGGTGGTGCGCACGCCCAGGCGAATGCCCTCACCCTTGCCGCGCCCGTCGAGGGAGCGGCGAATGTGGTTGGCGGCGGCTTCTGTCATGCTGATAGCCATCGGAACTCCTTACCTCGCGACAGTCGACTTAGATCAAGCCTTTCTTCTGCTTGTAATCGCGAACAGCGGCCTTGATGGCATCTTCGGCGAGCACGGAGCAGTGGATCTTGACCGGCGGCAGTGCCAGCTCTTCAGCCAGCTGGGTGTTCTTGATGGTTTCGGCTTCGTCCAGGGTCTTGCCCTTCATCCACTCGGTGGCGAGGGAGCTGGAGGCGATGGCCGAACCGCAGCCGTAGGTCTTGAACTTGGCGTCTTCGATGATGCCTTGCTCGTTGACCTTGATCTGCAGACGCATCACGTCGCCGCACGCTGGAGCGCCGACCATGCCGGTACCGACATCCGGATCCTCGGCATTCATCTTGCCGACGTTGCGTGGGTTTTCGTAGTGGTCGATGACCTTTTCACTGTATGCCATGGTGCAATTCCTTCCTCATCAGGGAGCCGCTCTTGCCGGCGACTGCTTAGTGGGCGGCCCACTCGATCTTGGAGATGTCGACGCCGTCTTTGTACATGTCCCACAGCGGCGACAATTCACGCAGCTTGTTCACGGCCTTGCAGACTTCCTGCGCGGCGTAGTCGACTTCTTCTTCGGTGGTGAAGCGGCCGAAGGAGAAGCGGATCGAGCTGTGCGCCAGTTCGTCGTTGCGGCCCAGGGCGCGCAGGACGTAGGACGGCTCGAGCGAAGCGGAGGTGCAGGCCGAACCGGACGAAACGGCGATGTCCTTCAGCGACATCAGCAGCGACTCGCCCTCGACGTAGTTGAAGCTCAGGTTCAGGTTGTGCGGCACGCGCTGGGTCTGGCTGCCGTTGACGTACAGCTCCTCGAGGTCCGAGACCTGCTTGAAGAAGCGGTCGCTCAGGGCCTTGATGCGCACGTTTTCAGTGGCCATTTCCTGCTTGGCGATGGCGAAGGCTTCGCCCATGCCGACGATCTGGTGGGTCGGCAGGGTGCCCGAACGCATGCCGCGCTCATGGCCACCGCCGTGAATGATGGCTTCCAGGCGCACGCGCGGCTTGCGGCTGACGTACAGCGCGCCGATGCCTTTCGGGCCGTAGACCTTATGCGCGGAGAACGACATCAGGTCGACCTTGAGTTTCTGCAGGTCGATCTCGACGCGACCGGCCGACTGGGCGGCATCGACGTGGAACAGCACGCCACGCGAACGGGTCAGTTCACCGATGGCGGCGATGTCGTTGATCGAGCCGACTTCGTTGTTCACGTGCATCAGCGAGACCAGGATGGTGTCGTCGCGCAGGACAGCCTCGACCATGGCCGGGGTGACGATGCCGTCTTCGCCAGGCTCGAGGTAGGTGACTTCGAAACCTTCACGCTCGAGCTGGCGAGCGGTGTCCAGGACCGCCTTGTGCTCGATCTTGGAGGTGATGATGTGCTTGCCTTTGGTCTGATAGAAGTGCGCCACGCCCTTCAGGGCGAGGTTGTCGGACTCGGTGGCACCGCTGGTCCAGACGATCTCGCGCGGGTCGGCGTTGATCAGCTCGGCGACCTGGCGGCGGCCGTTCTCGACTGCTTCCTCGGCCTTCCAGCCGAACACGTGGGAGCGCGAGGCCGGGTTGCCGAAGTTCCCGTCGACCAGCAGGCACTCGGCCATCTTCTGGGCGACACGGGGATCGACCGGCGTGGTCGCGGAGTAATCGAGGTAGATCGGCAACTTCATTGAGTATCTCCTATCAGGCGGTGGCGTCGCTCGTCGCTGCGGTTTCAGTCGACGGCGGACGTCTCAATCTTGTCCAGCTGGGCAACTCGGCCTGCGACACGGCGCAGGTCCTGGCGCTGGGCGACTTCCTGCACCTCGCGGCGCATGACGAGGTCGGCCAGGCTGATGCCACTGAGGAATTCATGGATCTGCTGGCTCAGGTCGCACCACAGGTGGTGAGTCAGGCAGGTATCACCGGCGTGGCAGTCCCCCAGGCCCTGGCAACGGGTGGCATCGACCGATTCGTTGACCGCGTCGATGACCTGGGCCACCTGAATGGTTTCCATGCCCCGCGACAGCTGGTAGCCGCCGCCCGGACCGCGAACGCTGGAAACCAGGCTGCTGCGGCGCAGCTTGGCGAACAGCTGTTCCAGATAAGAGAGGGAGATGCCCTGGCGCTCGGAAATATCGGCCAAAGACACCGGCCCATGCTGCGCGTGCAACGCCAGGTCAAGCATGGCGGTCACGGCGTATCGGCCTTTGGTAGTCAGTCGCATGGCGTATGGGTACCACGGGAGTTACAGGATGTGTGCGAGTATGCGATTCCCGAGCATTTAAGTCAACTATTAGACCTAGTGCTTTAGTCGGGTATGCATGCGGGAGGCGGGCGCGAGTGTAGCAGACAAGGGGCGCAAGCACACGCCCCTTGTGTCGGCCCGGCGCAATCAATGCGACTGAGTGTCGCCCTGCTTCAGCTCGGCGCAGGCCGCGGCGAAGTCGTCGTCGGGCAGCGCCGGCAGCTCCTTGGCACAGTAGTCACTGCCCATCCGAGTCAGCGCGCCGCACATCCCCTCCAGGCGCTCGTCGACGGCCTGCAGGTGGTCGAGCATCTGGCCGATGGCGCGGGCCACCGGGTCGGGCATGTCGCCGCTGACGCCATAGGCGTCGAAACCGATCTTCTCGGCCATGGCCTTGCGCTTGGCCTCGACGGCGTCATCCTCGGTCTTGACGATGATCCGTCCCGGAATCCCCACCGCCGTGGCGCCGGCCGGCACCGCCTTGGTGACCACGGCATTGGAGCCGATCTTGGCCCCGGCGCCGACGGTGAACGGGCCCAGCACCTTGGCCCCGGCACCGACCACCACGCCGTTTTCCAGGGTCGGGTGACGCTTGCCCTTGTTCCAGCTGGTGCCACCGAGGGTGACGCCCTGGTACAGGGTCACGTCGTCACCGATCTCGGCGGTCTCGCCAATGACGATGCCCATGCCGTGGTCGATAAAGAAACGCCGGCCGATGGTCGCCCCCGGGTGGATCTCGATGCCAGTCATCCAGCGACCGAAGTTCGACACCAGCCGCGCCAGCCATTTGAAATCGCGCCGCCACAGGGCATTGCCCAGGCGGTGCAGCCAGATGGCATGCATCCCCGGGTAGCAGGTCAGGACCTCGAAGGCGTTGCGCGCCGCCGGGTCACGATGGAAAACGCTCTGGATATCTTCACGCAGACGCTCGAACATCTGTCAGTCCTTCCTTTTATGCGGCTCGCCCCGTGCGACCTTCTGGGTCTCGGTAAGAATGCCGCGCAAAATGCTCATTTCCGGACGCTCGACCGAGCTTCGCCCATACAGCCGGCGCAGGCGCGCCATCAGGTGCTTGGGTTTCTCGGGATCGAGGAAGCCGATGTCCACCAGGGTCTTTTCCAGGTGGTCGTAGAACAGCTCCATTTCGTCCATGGTCGCCAGCTCGCTGGCTTCGACCTTCTCGACCTTCGCCGCCGCGACCTGCCCTGCCAGCCAGGCCATGCGCACCTCATAGGAGAGCACCTGGACGGCGGCGGCCAGATTCAGCGAGCTGAAGTCGGGGTTCGAGGGAATGTGCACGTGGAAGTGACATCGCTGCAGTTCTTCGTTGGTCAGGCCGGCGTGCTCGCGCCCGAACACCAGGGCGATCTCTTCGCCGCCCATGGCCTGGGCCACGGCCTTCGCCCCGCACTCGCGCGGGTCGATCAACGGCCAGGGGATGCTGCGCTCACGGGCGCTGGTGCCCATGACCAGGCTGCAGCCGACCAGCGCCTGCTCGAGGCTGTCGACCACCTGGGCGTTGTCCAGCACGTCGTCGGCGCCCGAGGCGCGGGCGCTGGCGTCCGCGGCCGGAAACTCTTTTGGCTGCACCAGCACCAGGCGCGACAGGCCCATGTTTTTCATGGCACGCGCAGCGCCGCCGATGTTGCCGGGGTGGCTGGTATTGACCAGAACAACACGAATATTTTGCAGCAAGATGTCGTGCTCTCGGATGCGGAAACAGGAGGGTTCGATCTTACAGAACCGACCAGCGTAACGCCATGAAAGCAAATGTGACACTTCTGTCGTCAAAGATTTCTGCTAGAATGATCGGCTTTCCTCTTTAACATCTCCAGGTGACCTTCCCATGCAGCCTATGCTGAATATCGCCCTGCGCGCGGCTCGCAGCGCCAGTGAACTGATTTTCCGCTCCATCGAACGCCTGGATAGCATCAAAGTCGACGAAAAGCAGTCCAAGGACTACGTGTCCGAGGTTGATCGCGCCGCCGAGAAGGTCATCGTCGAGGCCCTGCGCAAGGCCTACCCGAACCACTCGATCCAGGGCGAAGAGACCGGCCTGCATGCAGGCAGCGGTGAAGAAGGCAAGGATTACCTGTGGATCATCGATCCGCTGGACGGCACCACCAACTTCCTGCGCGGCATTCCGCACTTCGCCGTCAGCATCGCCTGCAAATACCGCGGTCGCCTCGAGCACGCCGTGATCGTCGACCCGGTTCGCCAGGAAGAATTCACCGCCAGCCGTGGCCGTGGCGCCCAGATCAACGGCCGCCGCCTGCGCGTCAGCTCGCGCACCAGCCTGGAAGGCGCGCTGCTGGGTACCGGCTTCCCGTTCCGTGACAACCAGATGGCCGACCTGGACAACTACCTGGGCATGTTCCGCGCCCTGACCGGCCAGACCGCCGGCATCCGCCGCGCCGGCTCCGCCAGCCTGGACCTCGCTTATGTAGCCGCTGGCCGCTTCGACGCCTTCTGGGAGTCGGGCCTGTCCGAGTGGGACATGGCCGCAGGCGTACTGCTGATCCAGGAAGCCGGTGGCCTGGTGAGCGACTTCAACGGTGGCCACGACTTCCTCGAGAAGGGCCACATCGTCGCGGGCAACATCAAGTGCTTCAAGGCTGTGCTGACTGCTATCCAGCCGCACCTGCCGGAGCACATGAAGCGCTAAGCGCCGATTGCCGAGCACAAAAAAAAGCACCTCTCGAGGTGCTTTTTTTGTGCCTGCACGATGACCTGCAGGAGCGGCCTTGTGCCGCGAAAGGGCTGCGAAGCAGCCCCGGCAATCTTGATATATGCCGAAGATCCCGGGGCCGCTTCGCGCCCCTTTCGCGGCACAAGGCCGCTCCTACAGGGGGGGCACTTGCCGCTTACTGCCCCGGCTGGTTCTGCCCCAGGACCAACTTGCCATTCTTGTCCAGCGGGATGGTCGAGCCCGGCTCGTGATCCATCTTCACCTTGCCCACCTGGTCACCGATGGAATAGGTCACGTTGTAACCCACCACCTTGTCGCTGATGTCATTGACCGTGTTGCAGCGGGTTTGCGTGGTGGTGTAGGTATCACGCTCCTGCATGCCTTCCTGCACCTTGTTGCCGGCATAGCCGCCACCGACCGCACCGGCCACGGTGGCGATCTTCTTGCCGGTACCGCCGCCAATCTGGTTGCCCAGCAGGCCACCAGCGATGGCACCGACCACCGTACCGGCAATCTGGTGCTGGTCCTTGACCGGCGCCTGGCGCGTCACGGTGACATCCTTGCAGACCTCACGCGGCGTCTTCACTTGCTGCTTGATCGGCTGCACGTCGGTGACCTGGGCGTACTCAGGCCCTTTGTTCACCAAGCTGTAGGTCGCCACAGCACCTCCGGCAGTCACACCGACAGCACCCAGAACCGCACCCACCAGCATTGATTTGTTCACGTGAACCTCCTGATCGTACCCGCGGGCTCCGGCCCGCCTTCTCCTTGCCTTGGAGCAAAAAAAAAGGCGCGAGTTCAACACTCGCGCCTCTCTTTACGCCAAATGGCGCGGAACAAGCCTTACGGACGCTCGTCCACACCCTCGGTCTTGACCGGCGGGATCAGGTCTTCGCTGCTCAGGTTCAGCCAGATCAGCACCACGTTGGCGATGTAGATCGACGAGTAGGTACCCGCCATGACACCGATGAACAGCGCCAGGGAGAAGCCGAACAGGTTGTCGCCGCCGAAAAACAGCAGCGCGGCGATGGCCAGCAAGGTCGACACCGAGGTGGCGACGGTCCGCAGCAGGGTCTGGGTGGTCGAGATGTTGATGTTCTCGATCAGCGAGGCCTTGCGCAGCACGCGGAAGTTCTCGCGCACCCGGTCGAACACGACGATGGTGTCGTTGAGCGAGTAGCCGATGATCGCCAGCACCGCCGCCAGCACCGTCAGGTCGAAGGTGATCTGGAAGAACGACAGGATGCCCAGGGTGACCACCACGTCGTGGATCAGCGAGATGATCGCGCCCACGGCGAACTTCCACTGGAAGCGGAAGGCCAGGTAGATGAGGATGCCGCCCAGGGCCAGGAGCATGCCGAGGCCGCCCTGGTCACGCAGCTCCTCGCCCACCTGCGGGCCAACGAACTCAACGCGCTTGACCGTGGCCGGGTTGTCGCCGCCGATCTTCTGCAGCGCCTCGGCCACGCGGTTGCCCAGCTGCGGGTCATCGCCCGGCATGCGCACCAGCAGGTCGGTAGTGGCGCCGAAGCTCTGCACCACGGCGTCGTGGAAGCCGGAACCGACCAGTTCGGTACGGACCTTTTCCAGGTCCGCCGGACGCTCGTAGGTGAGCTCGATCAGCGTGCCACCGGTGAAGTCCAGGCCGAAGTTCAGACCCTTGTGCCACCAGCTGAACAGCGCCAGCACGGTGAGGAGCACGGTGATGGCGAACGCGACATTGCGCACGCCCATGAAGTTGATGGTTTTCATCGCAGCTCCCTCAAACCCACAGCTTCTTGATGTCACGCCCGCCGCAGGTCAGGTTGACCAGTGCGCGGGTCACCATGACGGCGGTGAACATCGAGGTGAAAATCCCGAGGGACATGGTGACCGCGAAACCCTTGACCGGGCCGGTACCCATGGCGAACAGGATGCCGCCGACCAACAGGGTGGTCAGGTTGGCGTCGACGATCGCCGAGTAGGCGCGGTTGAAACCTTCGTGGATGGCGCGCTGCACCGACATGCCGGCGGCGATCTCTTCGCGGATACGCGAGAAGATCAGCACGTTGGCGTCCACCGCCATGCCCATGGTCAGCACGATACCAGCGATACCTGGCAGGGTCAGGGTGGCGCCCAGCAGCGACATCAACGCCAGCAGCAGCACCATGTTGCCCGCCAGGGCGATGGTCGCCAGCACACCGAAGGCGCGGTAGATGGCGATGATGAACAGCGAGACGAACAGCATGCCCCACAGGGACGCGTCGATACCCTTGGTGATGTTGTCGGCCCCCAGGCTTGGGCCGATAGTACGTTCTTCGGCGAAGTACATCGGCGCGGCCAGGCCACCGGCACGCAGCAGCAGGGCCAGCTCGGACGACTCGCCCTGGCCGTTCAGGCCGGTGATGCGGAACTGGCTGCCCAGCGGCGACTGGATGGTCGCCAGGCTGATGATCTTCTTCTCTTCCTGGAAGGTCTGCACCGCGACTTCTTTCTCGACGCCATCGACCATCTGCTTCTGGTAGCGGGTGACCGGCTTCTGTTCGATAAAGATCACCGCCATGCTGCGCCCGACGTTGGTGCGGGTGGCGCGACTCATCAGCTCGCCACCGTGGCCGTCGAGGCGGATGTTCACCTGCGGGCGGCCGTGCTCGTCGAAGCTGGCCTGGGCGTCGGTGACCTGGTCACCAGTGATGATCAGGCCGCGCTCGACCGGGGCGGAGCGGCCGCCTTCGCGGAACTCGAACACCTCGGTGGTAGCCTTGGACGCACCCGGCTCGGCGCCGAAGCGGAACTCCAGGTTGGCGGTCTTGCCGAGGATACGCTTGGCTTCGGCGGTGTCCTGCACGCCCGGCAGCTCGACCACGATGCGGTTGGCACCCTGGCGCTGGACCAGCGGCTCGGCCACGCCCAGCTCGTTGACCCGGTTGCGCACGGTGGTCAGGTTCTGCTTGATCGAGTATTCGCGGATCTCGGCGACTTTCGCCTGGGTCAGCGCCAGACGCAGCACGGCGAGCTCGTTGCGCTCGGTGGTGGTCAGGTCGAAGTCATTGAAATTCTTGCGGATCAGGCTGCGGGCCTGTTCGCGGGTAGCATCGTCGGCGAAGCCCAGCATGATGCCGCCGTCCTGCTGGGGCAGGCTGCGGTAGCGGACGCGCTCTTTGCGCAGCAAGGTCTTGACCTCGCCTTCGTAGACTTTCATGCGAGCGGTCATGGCCTTGTCCATGTCCACTTCCAGCAGGAAGTGCACACCACCGGACAGGTCCAGGCCCAGCTTCATCGGGCTGGCACCCAGGTTGCGCAGCCACTGCGGGGTGGTCTGGGCCAGGTTCAGGGCCACGACATAGTCGTCGCCGAGGGCCTTGCGCGCCACATCCTTGGCTGGCAGCTGTGCTTCCTGGTTGGTCAGGCGCACCAGCGCACTGCCCTTCTCGCCCAGGTTGCTGCCTTTGACGGCGATGCCGGCATCGGTCAGCGCCTTGGTCACGCGATCGAGGTCGGCCTGGCTGACATGCAGGGCGGAACTGGCGCCGCTGATCTGCACCGCCGGATCATCCGGGTAGAGGTTGGGTGCGGAATAAATGAAGCCGACCGCCAGTACCACCACGATCAGCAGGTATTTCCACAGAGGGTATTTGTTCAGCATCACGCCGCCCGTTCAAGACGCGGGGCGCTTTGCGCGCCCCGACTGGAAAAATGAAACCGGTAACTCAGATAGCCTTGAGCGTACCTTTCGGCAGGGTCGCGGCAATGGCGCCCTTCTGGAACTTCAGTTCGACGTTGTCGGACACTTCCAGGACCACGAAGTCGTCGGCGACCTTGACGATCTTGCCGGCAATGCCGCCGTTGGTGACCACTTCGTCACCTTTTTGCAGGTTGCTCAGCAGGTTTTTCTGCTCTTTGGCACGCTTGGCCTGCGGGCGCCAGATCATCAGGTAGAAGATGACCAGGAAACCGACCAGGAAGATCCACTCGAAGCCGGTACCGGCTGGGCCGGCGGCTGGGGCTGCTGCGTCCGCGTAGGCGGCGGGAATCAAGAAGCTCATTGGGCACTCCTAATGAATGTTTTCTAATAATGGATGCGAACAGTCAGTCCAAGGGCGGCACAGGAAGCCCGCGCTTGGCGTAGAAGGCGTCGACAAAGGCGGCCAATTTACCCTGTTGAATAGCCTCGCGTAAACCGGCCATCAAGCGCTGGTAATGGCGCAAGTTGTGGATGGTATTCAGCATGCTGCTCAACATTTCGCCGCACTTGTCCAGGTGATGCAGATAAGCGCGGGAGAAGTTGGTGCAGGTATAGCAATCGCAGGTCGGATCCAGCGGCGATTCATCATGGCGATGGAACGCGTTGCGGATCTTGATCACCCCGGTGTCGACGAACAGATGGCCGTTGCGCGCATTGCGCGTGGGCATCACGCAGTCGAACATGTCGACGCCGCGGCGCACACCCTCTACAAGATCTTCCGGCTTGCCTACCCCCATAAGGTAACGAGGTTTGTCAGCAGGCATTTGCGCCGGCAGGTAGTCCAGCACCTTGATCATCTCGTGCTTGGGCTCGCCCACCGACAGGCCGCCGATGGCCAGGCCATCGAAGTCGATGTTGACCAGCGCTTCCAGCGAGCGCATGCGCAGGTCCTGGTACATGCCGCCCTGGACGATGCCGAACAGCGCCGCGGTGTTGTCGCCGTGGGCGTTCTTCGAGCGCTGGGCCCAGCGCAGCGACAGCTCCATGGAGGTGCGCGCCACATCATGCTCGGCCGGGTACGGGGTGCACTCGTCGAAGATCATCACGATATCCGAGCCCAGGTCGCGCTGGACCTGCATGGACTCCTCGGGGCCCATGAACACCTTGGAACCGTCCACTGGCGATGCGAAGGTCACGCCTTCCTCCTTGATCTTGCGCATGGCGCCCAGGCTGAACACCTGGAAACCACCGGAATCAGTGAGGATAGGGCCTTTCCATTGCATGAAGTCGTGCAGGCCGTTGTGCTTCTTGATGACCTCGGTGCCCGGGCGCAGCCACAGGTGGAAGGTGTTGCCGAGGATGATCTCGGCGCCGATGGCCTCGATGTCACGCGGCAGCATGCCCTTGACCGTGCCGTAGGTGCCCACCGGCATGAAGGCCGGGGTCTCGACGGTGCCACGGGGGAAGGTCAGCCGGCCACGACGGGCCTTGCCGTCGGTGGCCAGCAGTTCGAACGACATTCGACAGGTGCGACTCATGCTTGATCCTCTGGGCCGCGTGGCGCCGGATTGCGGGTGATGAACATGGCATCACCGTAACTGAAGAAGCGGTACCCGTTCTCGACCGCCGCCGCGTAGGCGGCCATGGTCTCGGGGTAACCGGCGAAGGCCGAGACCAGCATCAGCAGCGTGGACTCCGGCAGGTGGAAGTTGGTGACCAGGCAATCGACCACATGGAACGGCCGGCCCGGGAAGATGAAGATGTCGGTGTCGCCGCTGAAGGCCTTGAGCTCGCCATCGCGCGCCGCGCTTTCCAGCGAGCGCACGCTTGTGGTGCCCACGGCGATCACCCGGCCGCCACGGGCGCGGCACGCGGCGACGGCGTCGACCACGTCCTGGCTCACTTCGAGCCACTCTTTATGCATGGTGTGGTCTTCGATCTTGTCGACCCGCACCGGCTGGAAGGTGCCGGCGCCCACGTGCAAGGTGACGAAGGCGCGCTCGACGCCCTTGGCGGCGATCTTCGCCAGCAGCGCTTCGTCGAAATGCAGGCCGGCGGTGGGCGCGGCCACGGCGCCGGCGCGCTCGGCGTAGACGGTCTGGTAGCGCTCGCGGTCGGCGCCCTCGTCGGGGCGGTCGATGTACGGTGGCAGCGGCATGTGGCCGACGCGCTCGAGCAGCGGCAGCACCTCTTCACTGAAGCGCAGTTCGAACAACGTGTCATGGCGCGCGACCATCTCGGCCTCGCCACCGCCGTCGATGAGGATCTGCGTGCCTTCTTTAGGCGCCTTGCTGGCGCGCACGTGGGCCAGCACGCGGTGGCTATCGAGCACGCGCTCGACCAGCACTTCCAGCTTGCCGCCGGAGGCTTTCTGGCCGAACAGCCGCGCCGGGATCACCCGGGTGTTGTTGAACACCATCAGGTCGCCCGGGCGCAGGTACTCGAGCAGGTCGGTGAACTGCTTGTGGGCCAGCGTGCCGCTGGGGCCATCGAGCACCAGCAGGCGGCTGCCATGGCGCTCGGCCAGCGGATGGCGGGCGATCAGGGAATCGGGGAGTTCGAAAGAAAAATCGGCGACGCGCATGATGATGTTCGGTTCGACAGGGCCGCAAAGTTTAGCCCAATGCGTGAAAATTGACCATGAAAGCCGATTGACCGACCCAAGGCACCTCTCTATACTGCGGCGCCACAAGCCCTGATGGCGGAATTGGTAGACGCGGCGGATTCAAAATCCGTTTTCGAAAGGAGTGGGAGTTCGAGTCTCCCTCGGGGCACCAAGATCCAGAAAAAAACCGACCTTATGGTCGGTTTTTTTGTGCCTGGCGATTAGTCCATGCCTCGCCCCCTGTAGGAGCGGCCTCGTGCCGCGAAAGGGCTGCAACGCAGCCCCGGCGATTCCTGCGACATGGTTAAGATCCTGGGGCCGCGCTGCAGCCCTTTCGCGGCACAAGGCCGCTCCTACAAAAAACGTGCAAGCCTGGCGACTTCGAGTTCGTTTCACGCCCAGTCCTTTAAGACTTTCCCCATTCCCTGTAGTCCATTTCCCAAACATACTCCCAACCCCTTTCAAGCCATTGCGATGGTCTGGATCGGCCTCTAGTCTCGACCCGTCGCTGCCAAATCAGCGACCGGCTTTGACAGGCCGCTCCAGTAATTAACTCGCACAGCTATGCCACCTATGGCGGCTGTACGTGGGGCACCTTCGGGTGCGCCGGGTTTCCTTACTGACCGGTCTGTCAACCCACGTACCGCTGCCACCCTCTTGTTTGACAGCAATGGTGACGGCCCTTCAGTAAGGATCACACCATGTTGAAGATTGTCCCCGACCCACCGCTTTCTCCCGAAACAACCCACTCGCTCGAAGACCTGCTCATCCAGATCTCGGAACGCCTGTTCTGCGCCCTCTCCGTCACCCACCAGAACGCCCTCACCCAAGTCACCAGCACAGCGCGCGGCATGTCCATGGCAACGATGCACGAAATCGAGGCCGCACGCGGGCTGGTGGAACTGGCACTGAGCAAGCTTCAGATCAAGCACTGAACAGGGAGAAAACACGATGAACGACAAGACTGCCGGCGTGACCGGATTCGGCTATGGCGATGGCGAGCAACCACTGTTCCGGGTCGAACCGGGGCAGGACGGAAAGTCAGCCATGGAACAAGCCTCTGCGATCATGGCCTGCGTGAAGCGCATGACATTGCTTGCAGCGACTGATGGCGAGGTCAACCTTGGCTGGGGAGCACACTTGATGAGCGATATGGCCAAGGCGGTGATGGATGATGTGGAGTTGGGTCGCCAACGGGATTCGACTGAATAGCCCCTGCCGAACGTCTAACGCCTAAATCGGCTGTACCCGCTCCCACAAGCTCGGCAAAGCCCCGTGGGAGTGGGCTTGCCCGTTAGTAGGTGCGTTGATGCCTTTTGAGCCAAACTAGTGACTGCACAGAAAATCACACAAAGTGCAACTTACTGTATAGCCAGAGCTGCCGTTCTACACTAAGTTTCACAAACCGTGACTTTCTGTTGATCACCCCATGCCTGCCCAGCCGCTTCAGTGCCTCTATCGAGGCCTGCATCACCTCGCCACGCCCCAGCGCTATCTGTTCACGCCAGCGGATATGCGCGCCCTGGTGCCCGGCTTGTCCGACGGCGCCTATCGCTCGCTGCTGAGCAGAGCGTCCAACGACAACATCCTGATCAGGGTGTGCAGGGGGCTTTACCTTTTCACTCCGGCCAAGCCCAACCCTGGGCTCGTGCTCTATCACGCTGCGGCCCGCCTGCGAGCTGACAACCTCAACTACATCAGCCTCGAGTGCGCCCTCAGCGATATCGGAGTGATCTCTCAGGTACCACAGAACTGGCTGACTATCATGTCGTCAGGACGAAGCCAGACCATAAGCTGCGCAGCTTTCGGCACGGTCGAGTTCGTCCATACCACCCGTACCGCTCTCGAACTCAACGGCCAACTCGACTACGACGACCGCTGCCGCCTATGGCGCGCCAAAGCCTCGCTGGCCTTGGCCGACATGAAGCGGACCAGACGCAATCTGGAGCTGATCGACTGGAAAACGGCCAATGAACTTGTTTGATCGACTTGTCCAGCACGCCCTGGGCAACACACCTGAGCTCGCGCCACTGCAAGTGGTGGTGGAAAAGGAGCTGCTGCATCACGACATCATGCGGATACTCAGCGAGTCCGGCTTGCTGCAGAGGCTCTGCTTTATCGGCGGCACCTGCCTGCGAACCTGCTACGGTTCCAGGCGCCTGAGTGAAGATCTCGACTTCACTGGTGGCGCAGATTTCAAACGGGAAGACTTTTCGGCACTGAAGGAAAGCCTGATCGCAAGGCTGAGTGAAAAGTACGGATTGCAGGTCGATGTGAGCGAGCCGTTGCACACGCCTGGCAATGTGGACACCTGGAAGCTGTGCGTACAGACACGCCCCGAGGCTCGTAACCTGCCCGCGCAGAGAATCCACATCGACATCTGCGCAGTCCCGTCCTATCAATGCAAACCCATGACCTTGCTGAACCCCTACGGGGTCGATATGGGAACCGAAGGATTGATCGTCAACACGCAGAGTCTCGAAGAGATCTTCATCGACAAGCTGCTGGCTTTCGCCCTGCGCCGAGGGCGCATCAAGAATCGTGACCTCTGGGACTTGGCCTGGCTCAAACAGCGCGCCGTGATACCGGCTTTCGCACTGGTCAGGCGCAAGCTTGGGGACCACGCGATTACTGCCGACTGGCTATTGCAGCAAGGTACGGAGCGAGTCGCCTGTTTGCAGCAGGCACAGACGCAGCGCGACTTCCAGGCGGAGATGCGCCGCTTTCTTCCCTTGCAAGTGGTGTCGCAGACTATCGAAAACCCAGCATTCTGGAGCTATGTGGTGGAGACCGTCGAGCAGTTGTTCGGTGAGCTTTGCTTATCCCTGGACGCCGCGGATGCTGGCGCTGGCGATCACAGGTTCCTGATGTAAGGTAATGACTTGCCGGCCTAGCACTAACACCACCCTTCCGGCCATACAGGGTTGGTAACCTCTCCACACAGCGGAACATCATCCATGCCACTGAGCCATCGCCCCGTCCGATCTGCCGACATCGCCACGCTCTGCAACTTGCCTCAAGGCCCGGACGAACTGTTCTATATGTTCCCCAAAGCCACCTACCCATTCACTCCCGCACAACTGAGCGAAGCCATTGCCCAGCGCAGCGGCTCAACGGTGGTCGAAATTGACGGGGTGATCGTTGGCTTCGCCAATTTCTACAAAGCCAATCACGGCGGTGTCTGCGCGCTGGGTAATGTGGTGGTGGCGCCGGCTGCGCGGGGTCAGGGCGTGGCACGTTATCTGGTGCAGTGCATGATCGACTTGGCTCGCCAAGAGTTCGCCGCGCGGGAGGTCTGGGTGTCGTGTTTCAATCACAACACCGCAGGGTTGCTGCTTTATCCACAGCTCGGTTTTGTGCCGTTCGGGATCGAGGAGCGACAGGCACCGGATGGAAGCCGGATCGCGCTGGTGCAGATGAAGCAGGTGTTGAGCTGAGGTTGAGGTGATTTACGTGTGTGCGGTGTGGCCTGGGTTGGGGCTGCGTTGCAGCCCATCGCGGGGCAAGCCCGCTCCCACGCTGGCGATGCTTGCGACTCTACTCATCGTGCGACAGCGCAGCACAAAGCGCCGGGTGACAGGGGATCTGGCTGGACTAGCCTTCTGTATTGCGCAAGCGCGCGGCCTGGACATGGGACTGTGCTCGAATGATTTCATCAGCGTCTCCTTCGGCCGCTACCTGTAACAGGTATTCCTGAATCGCTGCCTCGGAATCCAGTAGATCCGCAATATTGAATGGCGTCAGTTCACTGGCCATGCTCGACTACCTCGCAATGTGAATGTGTAACGAGCCTAAACCATAGCCCTGAGGGAAGCTTTACCGCTTGCTGTAGGCCTCTTCTTTACTGCCGACCAGAAAAACCACGTAACACCCTGCGTCAAATCCCACCGAACCTTGCCCTTCCCGCGACGTCGGAACCTGCATCCCCCGCATCGAGGTTCCCCCACGTGAAAGCCCTCCTCGCCCGCAAATACCGCCTGGTGGTCAAGACCTTCGGCTACATCGGCTGGTCGCTGTTCTGGCTGCTGATCTGGGATGTGCTGGTCACCATCGACTTCATGCTGTTCTTCAACAGCAAGTTCAGCCTGCCGCTGATCCCGCTCACCCTGCTGGGCTCGGCGCTGGTGGTGCTGGTGAGCTTTCGCAACAGCAGCGCCTACAACCGCTGGTGGGAGGCGCGCACGCTGTGGGGCGCGCTGGTGAACAGTTCGCGCAGCTTCGCCCGGCAGGTGCTGACGCTGGTCGACGACCCGGCCGACGGGCCGAACCCGGTGAAGGCGACCTTGCTGCGTCGGCATATCGCCTACGTGAACTGCCTGGCGGCGCACCTCAAGGGCGAGAAATGCCCGGATGAGCTGATGGCCTTCATACCGCCCGGGGAGTTCGAGCGGCGCAATCGTTCGAACAACTTCGCCAACGATATCCTCGGCGGCTCGGCGGCCTTGCTGGCCCAGGAGTACCAGGCCGGGCGACTGGACAGCATTCGCCTGGCGCGGCTGGAATCGACCCTGGTGGACATGTCCAACGCCCAGGGCGGGATGGAGCGGATCGCCAATACGCCGCTGCCCTACCCTTATGTGTACTTCCCGCGGCTGTTCATCACACTGTTCTGCCTGATCGTGCCGGTGGGGCTAGTGGAGTCGCTGGGCTGGTTCACGCCGCTGGCCTCGACGGTGGTCGGCTTCATGCTGCTGGCCATCGAGCGGATCGGCACGGACTTGCAGAGCCCGTTCCGCTTCAGTGAGCACCAGATTCCAATGGACACGATCTGCGAGACGATCGAACGCAACCTGGAGTCGATGCAGCGGGAGGCGCAATGTGGGGCGTTGGTGCATTGAGTGGATCGATACGCCTTTTCAATCTATTCAAGGTTTTTGCAGGTGAAAAATTTGATCGCATATTGGCTGCCAGGTGCCAGACGATAGCCTTGCAGCGCCTATGAGATCGAGCGCCGCCCGCGCGGCGCATCGCGACGCAAGGCCGCTCCTACATTTGTTGCAACGTGCCGAACCTGTCAGGCCATGGTTGCCAGCCTTGACGCATGCCTTGAGACAGGTGGGACGGCAGTGGTGCCCACATTGAAATCGCGTCGAACCAACAAGGCGGACCCGGTAATGGCACAGGATTGACTGGCCCGAAACAGATGTAGGAGCGGCCTTGCGTCGCGATGCGCCGCGGGCGGCGCTCGATCTCAAAGACGCTGCAGAAATCTCGCCGAACACCCCGCAACGCCCCCACCGCTCTTAAGCCTACCCCCGCCGAGCATACTCCCGACAATCCTCCCAACCGATCCCGCTCTGGGCCGTATGCTGCAACAACCACTCCAGCGCCGGCTGCGTCTTGGGCTGATTGTCGCGGAACTGGATCACCCCCTTGCGCCACAGCAGCATCAGCGTCAGCACCCGCTGTGCCGAGGCTTCGGCGGTCAGCGGTCCGTCATCCTGGGCGTCGATGTCCCACAACGATACCCGCAACTGCTGGCTGTCCATGAACCCCTCGCCATCGGCGCGGCGCTGGCCATAGGGCGGGCGGAACAACGGCACATACTGCTCCGCCAGGTCGGCCTGGACCCGTGCCTGGCTGCGACGCAGCGAGTCCTGCCAGTCCTGCCACTGGGCGTGGGAGCGGTACTCCCACCCCTGGATACCCACGCACTGGCCGGCATACAGCTCATTCACCGGACCGGCGTCACGACGTTGCTGCAGGCGATTGCCGAGCACGAAGAAAATCCCGTCGAGCTTCTGCCGCCGCAGGTAGTCGGCCACCGCATCGGTGCCGCCGCCCTGTGGCCCCGGGCCGCCGGCGAAGGTCAGGAGGAACATCCGGTCGTTGAGCTCCTCGCCATTGCGCTCGCGGTTGGACAGCTTGGCCACCTCGCTGGTGGTTTGCGGGAACAGCGCGGCCTTGCGCAACTGTTCATCCAGGTATCGAGTGTGGAACTGATGACTGGGCTCGACCCATCCGGTATAGAACGTGCCTACATCCTCGGCGAAAACAGCAGACTGCGTGCGTAGATCGGCCATGGACTCGACCGGGTAGCAGAACGAGGCATCCTGCTCGCAACTCTTCTGCGCCTGTTGATAACTTGTCCACAGGCGCTGCCACAGACGTGCCCGTACGGCCCGCACGACGGTCAGGTTGATCTGGCGCAAGCCGAGCCGGGTCTTGAGCGCCTGCTCATCGAGCATCTCGCTTTCGTGCAGCACCCGGGCGAACGACAGGATCTCCGCCCGCGACGCCACGTCGAACAGCGTCGGGCTGTCCAGCTGCTCGGGCCACAGCTCACGGTCGAAACTGACGAAATCCGCCGGGGCCGCCTGCGCGCCCAGGCTGAGCAGCCCGGCGAACAGGGCAAACGCGATACGCACGATGAGCAATCTCCTTGAAGGCATGGCGCGCACTATAGCGCGACCGCCCGCGGTTTAATGTGGCGATGTTCGGTGACTATCGTCGCCATAGTTTGGCGTTGTGCCAGCGGCCCCGTAGAATTCGCCCGACGATTCCAGGAGCCGACCCGATGCTGACGGTGATTTCCCCCGCCAAGACCCTCGACTACGACACCCCGCCGGTAACCCAGCGCCACACCCTGCCCCAGTACCTGGACGACTCCCAGGAACTGATCGTGCAACTGCGCGAACTGGCGCCGGCGCAGATCGCCGAGCTGATGCACCTCTCCGACAAGCTCGCCGGCCTCAACGCCGCGCGCTTCGGCAGCTGGACCCCGGATTTCACCCCGGCCAACGCCAAGCAGGCACTGCTGGCGTTCAAGGGCGACGTGTACACCGGGCTCGACGCCGAAAGCCTGGGCGAGGACGACTTCAGCTACGCCCAGGACCACCTGCGCATGCTCTCGGGCCTGTACGGCCTGCTGCGCCCGCTGGACCTGATGCAGCCCTACCGCCTGGAAATGGGCACCAAGCTGGCCAATGCCCGCGGCAAGGACCTGTACGCCTTCTGGGGCACGCGCATCAGCGAATGGCTGAACCAGGCCCTGGCCGACCAGGGTGACGACGTGCTGCTGAACCTGGCCAGCAACGAATACTTCAGCGCGGTGAAGAAGAGCGCGCTGAAGGCGCGGGTGATCGATGTCGACTTCAAGGACCTGAAGAACGGCCAGTACAAGATCATCAGCTTCTACGCCAAGAAGGCCCGCGGGATGATGAGCCGCTTTGTGATCCAGGAGCGGATCAGCGACCCGGAGCAGCTCAAGCGCTTTGATGTGCAGGGTTACTACTACAGCGCCGAGCAGTCGAAGCCGGATCATCTGGTGTTCCTGCGCGATCACGCTGAGGGCTGATGGCCCCGGGGGCGCTTTGCGCCCCTTTCGCGGCACAAGGCCGCTCCTACAGGGACCGCGCTGTTCTCTGTAGGAGCGGCCTTGCGCCGCGAAAGGGCTGCGAAGCAGCCCCATCCCACCCTTGCCCTGCAACGGGGCACGCTTTCACCCTCGAATTCGCCAAATAACAGACGCCAAAAAACCAACCACCCTATCCTTATTGCAAAACGCCATAAGACCGTTCGTAGTTTTTTGACGAAAATTGAAAAAAATTTTCGCATGCTGGCCTATAACCATCCCCCTGCGATTTCGCCCTTTATATACGGGGACGAAACTGCCGTGTGCTATCAGATTGAAAGTATTTCCCTCTGAAAAAATATTTAGAAATCTTTCATCGTGACGAAACCGCCCCCGGAACTTCTGCCAAGGGAGATGGCTCATAGCACCCGTAACGAGTTTCAAGCGCCCGGCGTGAGAAATGACTTACAGATGACAAAGGGCCGCCATTCTCAACCGGCCCAAAAAACTTCAACGGCGGTACAGGAAGTGCCAAAAGCCATGATCCATGCAGGAGGCAAGCGCCCCTAAAATTCGTCCTAGTGGTTGATTTCAAAGGATTTATCCACTTGAAAAAACAAGCACAGCACTTCACCAACGGTGAATTGCAATAAAGACGGCTGCATTTCAGGGCACGCCTTTTTAAATACTGGCCTATGACTGCCAACTTTGAGTGCATAACTTTTTGCGCTCCGGATTTATTCATGCCTGCGTTCGGTGAAGTGTCAATTCGCCATGGATCCGTGCGCCCGAATACTGCTGGTCAATCAACCCGGTCGGCTCTTCGCTGAAGGGCTGGCGTGATAAACACACGAGGTGAATGCGATGCGTATCAGCATCTTTGGTTTGGGTTATGTGGGTGCAGTCTGTGCAGGTTGCCTGTCGGCACGAGGCCATGAAGTGATTGGTGTGGACGTTTCCAGCACCAAGATCGACCTGATCAACAAGGGCAAGTCGCCCATCGTCGAACCGGGCCTCGAAGAGCTGCTGCAACAAGGCATCGCCAACGGCCGCCTGCGCGGCACCACCGACTTCGCCGAAGCCATCCGCGCAAGCGACGTGTCGATGATCTGCGTCGGCACGCCAAGCAAGAAGAACGGCGACCTGGGCCTGGAGTACATCGAGTCGGTGTGCCGCGAGATCGGCTACGTGCTGCGCGACAAGGCCAGCCGTCACACCGTGGTGGTGCGCAGCACCGTGCTGCCGGGCACCGTGAAGAACGTGGTCATTCCGATTCTGGAAGACTGTTCGGGCAAGAAGGCCGGTGTCGACTTCGGCGTCGCGGTCAACCCGGAGTTCCTGCGCGAAAGCACCGCAATCAAGGACTACGACCAGCCGCCGATGACCGTCATCGGCGAACTGGACAGCGCCAGCGGCGACGTGCTGCAGGCCCTGTACGAAGAACTCGACGCGCCGATCATCCGCAAGCCGGTCGAAGTGGCCGAGATGATCAAGTACACCTGCAACGTCTGGCACGCGACCAAGGTCACCTTCGCCAACGAGATCGGCAACATCGCCAAGGCCGTCGGCGTCGATGGTCGCGAGGTGATGGACGTGGTCTGCCAGGACAAGGCGCTGAACCTGTCGCAGTACTACATGCGCCCGGGCTTCGCCTTCGGTGGCTCGTGCCTGCCCAAGGACGTGCGCGCCCTCACCTACCGCGCCGCCAGCCTCGACGTGCGCGCGCCGCTGCTCGACTCGCTGATGCGCAGCAACGAATCCCAGGTGCAGAACGCCTTCGACATCATCGAGAGCCACGACAAGCGCAAGGTCGCCCTGCTCGGCCTTTCGTTCAAGGCCGGCACCGACGACCTGCGCGAAAGCCCGCTGGTGGAGCTGGCCGAACGCCTGATCGGCAAGGGCTACCAGCTCGACATCTACGACCAGAACGTCGAGTACGCCCGTGTCCACGGCGCCAACAAGGACTACATCGAGTCGAAGATCCCCCACGTCTCCTCCTTGCTCAACGCCAACTTCGAGCAGGTGGTGGACAACGCCGAGATCATCATCCTGGGCAACCGTGACGAGCAGTTCCGCGCCCTGGCCCAGCAGGCACCGGAAGGCAAGCAGGTGATCGACCTGGTCGGCTTCATGAGCAAGCCGACCTGCGCCACCAGCCGCACCGAAGGTATCTGCTGGTAAACCCGGCCGGGCGGCGCGTCCCTCCCCAGCGCGCCGCCCGCCCTCCCCCGAATTCTCGACGGATGCCGAACATGCAAAGGTTCCAGACCATGCTGCTGCAATGCGCCGGCTGGCTGCTCTACATGAGCCTGCTCATGCTGATCGCCCTGGCCCTGCCCAGCGATATCTTCGACTCGCAGTCGAAGCACTTCATCTTCCTGGTCGGTGCCGTCGGCATCTGGCGCTACTCCATGGGCGCCACCCATTTCATCCGCGGCATGATCTTCCTGTACATCGTCTACCCCTACCTGCGCCGCAAGGTGCAGAAACTCGGCAAGGACGCCGACCCGTCGCACGTGTACCTGATGGTCACCAGCTTTCGCATCGAGGCACTGACAACCGCCCAGGTGTACAGCTCGGTAATCCGAGAGGCGATCGACTGCGGCTTCCCCACCACCGTGGTCTGCTCGCTGGTGGAGAAGTCCGACGAGTTGCTGGTGAAAAGCCTGTGGGCCAAGTACAACCCGCCGTCCCACGTGACCCTCGACATCGTGCGTATCGCCGGCACCGGCAAGCGTGACGGCCTGGCCTATGGTTTCCGCGCCATCTCGCGGATGCTGCCGGATGAAAACGCCGTGGTGGCGGTGATCGACGGCGACACCGTGCTGGCCGAGGGCGTGGTGCGCAAGACCGTGCCATGGTTCCGCCTGTACCCCAACGTCGGTGGCCTGACCACCAACGAGTTCTGCGAAGTGCGCGGCGGCTACATCATGAGCGAGTGGCACAAGCTGCGCTTCGCCCAGCGCCACATCAACATGTGCTCCATGGCCCTGTCCAAGCGCGTGCTGACCATGACCGGGCGCATGTCGATGTTCCGCGCAAGCGTAGTGACCAACCCCGAGTTCATCGCCGACGTCGAAAGCGACTCGCTGATGCACTGGCGCCTGGGCCGCTTCAAGTTCCTCACCGGCGACGACAAGTCCAGCTGGTTCAGCCTGATGCGCCTGGGCTACGACACCTTCTACGTGCCCGATGCCGCGATCAACACGGTCGAGCACCCGCCAGAGAAGAGCTTCGTCAAGGCCAGCCGCAAGCTGATGTACCGCTGGTACGGCAACAACCTGCGGCAGAACTCCCGCGCCCTGGGCCTGGGTCTCAAGCGCCTGGGGCTGTTCACCAGCATCGTGCTGCTCGACCAGCGCGTGTCGATGTGGACCAGCCTGCTGGGCCTGACCGTGGCGGTGATCGCCAGCTTCAAGTTCGGCCTGCAGTTCCTGCTGGTGTACCTGCTGTGGATCGGCATCACCCGCCTGATCCTCACCATCATGCTGCTGTGCTCGGGTCACAACGTCGGCCCGGCCTACCCGCTGATCCTCTATTACAACCAGATCGTCGGCGCGGTGATGAAGATCTACGTGTTCTTCCGCCTCGACAGGCAGTCCTGGACCCGCCAGCCCACTGCCCTCAAACGCGACCTCGCAAGTTTTCAACAATGGTTCAACACCTGGTCCTCGCGGACCATGACCTTCTCGGCCGCGAGCATCTTCGTCGCCGTGCTGTTCATGGTCGTGTGAGCCCCCGGATCGGACAACAGGAACGAATATCGCCATGAATACCGCCGTGAACGTCAATGTCGTGCATGAATCCGAAGCGCAGCGCCAGCACGCCCGGGTGCGCATCCCCGCCAAGCTGCGCTACCTGGACGGCAACCGCGAAGCGCACGAGGTGAAGGTTGACGACCTGTCCGCCGGGGGCCTGTCCTTCCACGCCAAGAAGCCTCTGCCTGAAGGCGAAGTGCTGCGCGGTCGCCTGCAGTTCGTGGTCGACAACCTCGGCCTGTCGATGGACGTCGAACTGCTGGTGCGCACCAGCAGCCGCGAGACCGCCCGCACCGGCGCCGAGTTCCAGAACCTCGAGCCGCGCGACATCGCCACCCTGCGCCACATCATCACCAGCCACCTGTCCGGCGAGCTGATCAGCGTCGGCGACGTGCTCAGTACCCTGCAGCGCGACAACTTCACCAAGGCGCGCAAGCACAAGGACGGAGGCTCGGGCCTTTCCGCCTTTGGCCGCCTGCGCGCGGTCACCGTGACCGCCGGGGTGTTCGTGGTCGGCCTGGTGGCCTTCGGCTTCGTCGCCAAGTCGCTGTACGGCCTGTACTTCGTCAGCCATGCCGAGGCCGGCGTGGTCGCGGTGCCCACCACCAACGTCACCATGCCCCGCGACGGCAGTCTGCAGAGCCTGGTGGAAAGCGGCGCGAGCGTGGCCAAGGGCGCACCGCTGGCGACCTTCAACACCAGCATGCTCGACCTGCTCAAGGGCCACCTGGACGACTCGCAGTTGGAGCCGGCCAAGGTCGAGGAGCTGTTCGGCAAGCAGCTCTCCGGCACCCTCACCAGCCCGTGCGACTGCGTGGTCTCGCGCCAGCTGGTGGATGACGGCCAGTACGCCAGCAAGGGCCAGCCGGTGTTCGCGCTGATCCCGCGCACCAGCGTCCCGACCATCGAGGCGCGCTTCAGCTATCGCCAGTTCGACGAAGTGAAGCCGGGTACCCGGGTCAACTTCCAGATCGCCGGCGAGGACGAAGTGCGCACCGGGCGGATCACCGGCAGCTCGAGCCTGGACACCGACAACCTGGCCTCCGACATCCGCGTGCAGATCAAGCCCGACGGCGGTCTGCCGGCCGAGCTCGCCGGGCGCCCGGCCGCGGTCAACAGTGATCGTGGTCCGTCGCTGAACTGGCTGATCGACAAGGCCGTGGCTCGTGGGTTGTAAGAGGATCGGACGATGAAACCTTTGAATGGTTTTTCTCCTGCTGGAGTGGCGTCGCCTGGATCGCGGCACAAGGCCGCTCCTACAGGGACCGCGCCGCACCCTGTAGGAGCGGGCTTGCCCCGCGATCGGGTGCGCAGCGCCCGCCCATTGGCATGGTGCGCCCTGGCCGCCGCCATCACCCTGGCCGGCTGCGCCGGCCTGCCCGACCAGCGCCTGGCCAATGAAGCGCTCAAGC
Source organism: Pseudomonas sp. DVZ6 (assembly GCF_024259445.1). NCBI lineage: Bacteria > Pseudomonadati > Pseudomonadota > Gammaproteobacteria > Pseudomonadales > Pseudomonadaceae > Pseudomonas > Pseudomonas sp. DVZ6. Next base: position 40,545 of record NZ_JANCLM010000020.1, on the reverse strand, counting down.
GCGGCGACACCGCCACCGCCGAGCGCAACTACAAGGCCCTGGCCGACCTCGGCTACAGCGATGCCCAGGTAGGTCTGGCCGATATCCAGGTCGCCACCCGCGACCCGGCGAAACTCGAGGAGGCCGAAGCCACCTATCGCGCCGCCGCCACCACCTCGCCCCGTGCCCAGGCGCGTCTCGGCCGCCTGTTGGTGGCCAAGCCCGACAGCACCCAGGCCGAGCGCGAGGAGGCCGAAACCCTGCTCAAGCACGCTGCACAACAGGGCGAAAGCAACACCCTGATCCCGCTGGCGATGCTCTACCTGCAGTACCCGCAGAGCTTCCCCAAGGTCAACGCCCAGCAGCAGATCGACCAGTGGCGCGCCGCCGGCAACCCCGAGGCCGGCCTTGCTCAGGTCCTGCTGTACCGCACCCAAGGGACCTACGACCAGCACCTGGGCGATGTGGAGAAAATCTGCAAGGCGGCACTGGCCACCACTGACATCTGCTACGTCGAGCTGGCCACCGTCTACCAGAAACGCGCCCAGCCCGACCAGCAGGCCGCCCTGCTCGAACAACTGAAAGCCGCCCATGCCCGTGGCGCCGTGCCGGCCACCCGGGTCGACAGCGTCGCCCGGGTGCTGGCCGACCGCAGCCTCGGCCAGACCGACGAGAAGACCGCCAAGGACCTGCTCGAGCACATCGCCCCGGCCAACCCGGCCTCGTGGGTGAGCCTGGCGCAACTGCTCTACGACTTCCCCGAGCTGGGCGACACCGACCAGTTGATGGCCTACATCGACAAGGGCCGCGAGGCCGAGCAACCCCGCGCCGAACTGCTGCTGGGCCGCCTCTACTACGAAGGCAAGACCGTGCCCGCCGACGCGCAGAAGGCCCAGGAGCACCTGCAGGCCGCCGCCGACGCCGGCGAGGTCAGCGCCGACTACTACCTCGGCCAGCTCTACCGCCGTGGCTACCTGGGCCAGGTCGAGCCGCAGAAAGCCGTGGACCACCTGCTCGCCGCCGCCCGCGGCGGCCAGAACAGCGCCGACTACGCCCTGGCCCAGCTGTTCAGCGAAGGCCACGGCATCCGCCCGGCACCGACCAATGCCTGGGTGTTCGCCCAGTTGTCACAGGTCAACCCGACCCCGCAGTCGACCGAACTGCTGCAACAGCTCGACCAGCAGCTCACGCCCGACCAGCGCAACCAGGCGCAGGACCTGCTGGCGCAGGAGAAGCGGGCACGCGGCAGCATGACCCAGGGCGCCAACAGCACCCTGGCCATCGAAGCACTGCAGGACGAGAAAGACGACGTAGACGCCGAGGATTCGCTATGACGCTCAACCCCTTCGTGAAAGCCGGCATCGGCCTGGGCTTCGCCCTGCTGTGGTCGATGCCGACCCTGGCGGCGGAAACCGCGCAGAAGAACTTCGGCCTCGACGTGAAGATCACCGGCCAGTCCGAGGACGACCGCGACCTGGGCACCCGCTCCGGCGGCGACGTCAACGGCCTGGGCCTGGACCTGCGACCCTGGGTGTACGGTGAGCGCGGCCACTGGAGCGCCTTCGCCATGGGCCAGGCGGTGGCCGCCACCGACATCATCGAGACCGACACTCTGCGCCAGAACGACGACGGCACCACCAGCGACAACGGCGACGACAGCCGCAAGCCGGACAAGAGCTACCTGGCCATGCGCGAGTTCTGGATCGGCTACAGCGGCCTGACCCCCTACCCCGGCGAGCAGCTGCGCTTCGGCCGCCAGCGCCTGCGCAGCGACGACGGCATGTGGCGCGACACCAACATCGAGGCGCTGAACTGGACCTTCGACACCACCCTGCTCAAGGCCGACCTGGGCGTGGCCCAGCGCTTCAGCGAATACCGCACCGACCTCACCGAGCTGGCCCCGGAGGACAAGGACCGCACCCACGTCTATGGCAACGTCGCCACGCAGTGGACACCCGGCCACTGGGTCGGCCTGCGCGCCCACCACACTCATGACGGCGGCAGCCTGAAAAGCCCAGGCGAAACCGTCGACGCCCTCGACAAGACTCGCACGGGCGATCTCACCTGGCTGGGCCTGGAAGCCAACAGCGATGCCTACAACTGGCGCAACGACCACACCGTCAACTACTGGGGCAGCGTCACCTGGCTGACCGGCGATCGCGACACCCTCAGCAGCCAGGCGGTGGGCAACGACCAGGTCGCCACCGGCAAGCAGAGCGGCGACGTCAACGCCTGGGCCACCGACCTCGGCATCCGCCTGCGCCTGGACCCGCAATGGCAGGTCGGCGCGGCCTATGCCCGGGGCAGCGGCGGTGGCGGCAGCGACGGTTCGAACAACTTCGAGCAGACCGGCCTTGAGAGCAACCGCTCCAACTTCACCGGCACCCGCTCGCGGGTGCACCGCTTCGGCGAAGCGTTCCGCGGCGAGCTGGGCAATCTGCAGGCCGCCACCCTGTTCGCCTCCTGGCAGCTGCGCGACGACTACGACGCCAGCTTCATCTACCACAAGTTCTGGCGCGTCGACGGCAAGCAGAACATCGGCTCCAGTGGCATCAACGCGGTGGTCGACGACGGCGGCATCAACCGTCCGCTGGTGCAGGGTGAGAAAGACCTCGGCCAGGAGATGGACGTGGTCGTCACCAAGTACTTCAAGCAAGGCCTGCTGCCGGCCTCGATCAGCCAGTCGATCGACGAGCCGTCGGCCCTGGTGCGCCTGCGCGCCGGCGTGTTCAAGCCGGGCGACGCCTATGGCAAAGAGGCCGACTCGTACATGCACCGCGCCTTCGTCGACGTGATCTGGCGCTACTGAGGCCGGGAGAGGATTTGACATGAACCTGCACCCGAACCTTCGCCACAGCCTGCTGGCCAGCGCCCTGCTGCTGGCCGCAGGCCTGGCCCAGGCCGCCGAGCCGGAAATGGCCAAGGGGCTGCAACAGGCCAAGACCTACACCGTTGCCAGTGCGCCGATCGAGCCACTGCTGATGGACCCGCCCAAGCTGCCCGACCTCTCCGGCTACACCGCCGAAGCCGTGCAGAAGAAGATCGACCGCCGCCACAAGGGCAAGGTCAGCGTGCGCCGCATGCTCCAGGAGGACACCCTCAAGGAGTTCATCGGCGGCGACAATAAGGGCGCCGAGTGGGTGCGGCGCCAGCACGGCATTCCCCAGGCGATCTTCGTCGATGACGGGCATGTCGACCTGGTGGAACTGAGCAAAAAGGTGCCCGACCAGTACCTGCGCGAGACCGCGCCGGGGGTCTACCTCGCCCGCCTGCCGATCGTGGTCGGGCGCAAGGGCGTGCTGGAGATCGACGGCAAGGTCAAGGAGCTGCGCCTGTCCGAAGAGGCCGGCTCGTTCATCGTCAACGACGGCAAGCTGTTCGTCAGCGATACCCGGGTGACCGGCTGGCGCGAGCAGGCCAACGGCCCGGCAACCTTCCGCAAGCCCGATGAATTCCGCCCGTTCCTGCTCAGCTGGGGCGGCACCGAGACCTATATCGTCAACAGCAAGATGGCCAGCTTCGGCTACGCCAAGTCCAAGTCGTACGGCGTGAGCATCTCGCAGTACACGCCGAACATGGCCAAGCAGATGGGCCGCCCGGAACCCACCGGCTGGATCATCGGCTCCGAGTTCAGCGACATGTGGTACGGCTTCTACTGCTACGAGACCCAGGACTTCGTGATCAAGGACTCGACCTACCGCGACAACATCGTCTACGGCATCGACCCCCACGACCGTTCGCACCGCCTGATCATCGCCGGCAACACCGTGTACGGCACCAAGAAGAAGCACGGGATCATCGTTTCGCGCGAGGTCAACGACAGCTGGATCATCAACAACAAGAGCTACGACAACAAGCTCTCGGGCGTGGTGATCGACCGCAACAGCGTCAACAACCTGATCGCCTACAACGAGATCTACCGCAACCATACCGACGGCATCACCCTGTACGAGAGCGGCGACAACCTGATCTGGGGCAACAAGCTGATCAACAACCGCCGCCACGGCATCCGCGTGCGCAACAGCGTGAACATCCGCCTGTACGAGAACGTCGCCATGGCCAACGGTCTGGTGGGCGTGTACGGACACATCAAGGACCTCTCCGACACCGACCGCGACATCGCCCTCGACCCGTTCGACACCAAGGTGTCGCTGATCGTGGTCGGCGGCGAGCTGGCGGCCAACGGCTCCGGCCCGCTGTCGATCGATTCGCCCCTGTCGGTGGAGCTGTACAAGGTGTCGATGCTGATGCCGCGCAAGGCCAACGGCATCAGCTTCAACGGCGTGCTCGGCGAGCGCCAGGACGAAATCCTCGACCTGCTGGTGCGCCAGCAGAAGGCCGTGCTGATCGACCCGGTCGAACGCCAGACCGAAATGATCGACTAAGGAAGCCCAGACCATGACTCCACACCTGATGAAACTGCTGGGCCTGTCCGCCGCCCTCCTGGCCATCAGCCAGGGCGTGCGCGCCGACGAGGTCAAGGCGCCGACCTTCAGCGCCGAGCCCTGCTGCCAGCTGTGCCCCGAAGCCCACGACGCCAGCCGCTACACCACGCGCTACCAGCAGAACTTCACCACTCTGGTGCAGGCCCAGGGCGACTGGCTGTTCCGTACCCGCGAAGACCTGCGCACCGAATTCGACACCACCCCGGGCGGCTACAAGCGCCTGCAGCAGGTGCACGACGCGTTCAAGAAGCGCGGCGTCGAGCTGGTGGTGGTGTACCAGCCGACTCGCGGCCTGGTGAACCGCAACATGCTCAACCCCGAGGAAAAGGCCGCCTTCGATTACCAGAAGGCACTGCGCAACTACCAGGCCATGCTCCAGCGCTTCGCCAAGATGGGCTACAACGTGCCCGACCTGTCGCCGCTGACCAACGAGCAATTGGCCGCGGCCGACCAGGGCAAGGACTTCTACTTCCGCGGCGACCAGCACTGGACGCCCTACGGCGCCGAGCGCGCGGCGAAAATCGTCGCCGACACCGTGCACCAGATGCCGGCCTTCGAAGGCATCCCGCGCAAGGAATTCGAGACCAGGAAGTCCGGACGCATGGGCAAGACCGGCACCCTGCACAACGTCGCCGGCCAGCTGTGCGGCACCAGCTACGCGGTGCAGTACATGGACCAGTTCGCCACCGAGCCCAAGGGCGGCGCCAGCGGCGGCGACGACCTGTTCGGTGATTCGGGCAACGCGCAGATCACCTTGGTGGGCACCAGCCACAGCGGCAAGAACTACAACTTCTCGGGCTTCCTCGAGCAGTACATTGGCGCCGATGTGCTCAACGTCGCCTTCCCCGGGGGCGGTCTGGAAGGTTCGATGATCCAGTACCTGGGCAGCGAGGAGTTCCAGAACAACCCGCCGAAGATCCTGGTCTGGGAGTTCTCCCCGCTCTACCGCCTGGACCAGGAAACCATCTGGCGGCAGATCCTCGGCCTGCTCGACGACGGCTGCGACGACCGTCCCGCGCAGATGAGCGCCAGCGCCACCCTCAAGCCCGGCAAGAACGAGCTGATGGTCAACGGCAAGAATGGCGTGATCAAGGACCTGGTCAACCGCAACCACCAGCTCGACATCAAGTTCGAGGACACCTCGGTGAAAGTGCTGCAGGCCACTCTGTGGTACCTCAACGGCCGCCACGAGGACATCAAGATCGAGAAGCCCGAGACCTCCGACACCGATGGACGCTTCGTCTTCCAGATGCGCGAGGACGAAGACTGGGCAGGCCAGAACCTGCTCGCCCTGGAGGTCCAGGGGCCGGAAAGCGGCACGCAGAAAGTCGAAGCCAAACTCTGCAAACGCAACAACTTCGCCAGCCCCGCGCAGCACACCGCGCAGGCCGGCCAGTGAGGCAAGCATGACTTCCATCCACCGCAAGACCGCACCCGCTTTGCTCGCCCTCGCCCTGTTCGGCGGTGCGGCGCAGGCCGCGCTGGTACCGCCCCAGGGTTACTACGAGGGCATCGAGAAACTCAAGACCGGCGACGGCAATTTCCGCTGCGAGGCCGCACCCAAGCCCTATACCGGCGCGCTGGTGTTCCGCAGCAAGTACGAAGGCTCGGACAAGGCCCGGGCGACGCTCAATGCCGCCTCGGAAAAAGCCTTTCGCAAATCCACCGAGGACATCACCACCCTCGAGAAGGGCGTGAGCAAGATGGTCGGCCAGTACATGCGCGATGGCCGCCCGGCGCAACTGGACTGCGCACTGACTTGGCTCGACACCTGGGCGCGCGCCGATGCGCTGATGTCCACCGATTACAACCACACCGGCAAGTCCATGCGCAAATGGGCGCTGGGCAGCATGAGCGGGTCGTGGCTGCGCCTGAAGTTCTCCAACTCGCAGCCACTGGCGGCGCACCGGGCCGAGGCCGAGCAGATCGAGAAATGGTTCGTGCGCCTGGCCCGGCAGACCGTGCGTGACTGGAGCGACCTGCCGCTGGAGAAGATCAACAACCACAGCTACTGGGCGGCCTGGTCGGTGATGGCCACTGCGGTGGCCACCGACCGCCAGGACCTCTTCGACTGGGCGGTGAAGGAATACAAGGTCGGCGCCAACCAGGTCGATGAGCAGGGCTTTTTGCCCAACGAGCTCAAGCGCCGCCAGCGTGCCCTGGCCTACCACAACTACGCCCTGCCGCCGCTGGCGATGATCGCCAGCTTCGCCCAGGCCAACGGCGTGGACCTGCGCAAGGAAAACAACTTCGCCCTGCAACGCCTCGGCGAAGGCGTGCTGGCCGGTGCCCGCGATCCTGTTCATTTCAACACCCGCGCCGGCGTGAAGCAGGACCTGAAGGATTTGAAGATCGACAGCAAGTACGCCTGGCTCGAGCCGTGGTGCGCGCTGTACCAGTGCGTCGGCGACACCCTCGAGCGCAAGCATGACATGCAGCCGTTCAACAGCTTCAGGCTGGGTGGGGATGTGACGCGGGTCTATGACCCGAGCGCTGCTTTGAAGAAATAGACAACCCTGTGGGAGCGGGTTTACCCGCGAAAGGGCCAGACCTGCCATGTGCGGTGCCTGTGCCGGCCTCTTCGCGGGTAAACCCGCTCCCACAGGGACCTAGGTATCTCCCACTTTTTTGGTGGGGGGTTTGGGGGGCGCTGTGCCCCGGATGCTGTGAACAACAAGGAGAACCGGGATGGTCTTCTCGTCCAACGTGTTCCTGTTCCTGTTCCTGCCGGTTTTCCTCGGCTTGTACTACGTGAGCGGGAACCGCTATCGCAACCTGCTGCTGCTGGTTGCCAGCTACATCTTCTACGCCTGGTGGCGGGTGGACTTCCTCGCCCTGTTCGCCGGGGTCACCCTGTGGAACTACTGGATCGGCCTGAAGGTCGGCGCCGCCGGCGTGCGCACCAAGCCCGCGCAGCGCTGGCTGCTGCTCGGCGTGGGTGTCGACCTGTGCATCCTCGGCTACTTCAAGTACGCCAACTTCGGCGTCGACAGCCTCAACGCGATCATGACCTCGATGGGGCTGGAGCCGTTCATCCTCACCCACGTGCTGCTGCCGATCGGCATCTCGTTCTACATCTTCGAGTCGATCAGCTACATCATCGACGTGTACCGCGGCGACACCCCGGCCACCCGCAACCTGATCGACTTCGCCGCCTTCGTGGCGATCTTCCCGCACCTGATCGCCGGCCCCGTGCTGCGCTTCAAGGACCTGGTCGACCAGTTCAACAACCGCACCCACACCCTGGACAAGTTCTCCGAAGGCTGCACCCGCTTCATGCAGGGCTTCATCAAGAAAGTGTTCATCGCCGACACCCTGGCGGTGGTCGCCGATCACTGCTTCGCCCTGGAGAACCCCACCACCGGTGACGCCTGGCTCGGCGCCCTGGCCTACACCGCGCAGCTGTACTTCGACTTCTCCGGCTACAGCGACATGGCCATCGGCCTGGGCCTGATGATGGGCTTTCGCTTCATGGAGAACTTCAAGCAGCCCTACATCAGCCAGTCGATCACCGAGTTCTGGCGGCGCTGGCACATCAGCCTGTCGACCTGGCTGCGCGACTACCTGTACATCACCCTGGGCGGCAACCGCAAAGGCACCTTCAACACCTACCGCAACCTGTTCCTGACCATGCTGCTGGGTGGGCTGTGGCACGGCGCCAACTTCACCTACATCATCTGGGGCGCCTGGCACGGCATGTGGCTGGCGATCGAGCGGGCGTTGGGCCTGGACACCAACCCGCAGCGTTTCAACCCGGTGAAATGGGCCTTCACGTTCCTGCTGGTGGTGGTCGGCTGGGTGATCTTCCGCGCCGAGAACCTGCACGTGGCGGCACGCATGTACGGCGCCATGTTCAGCTTCGGCGACTGGCAGCTGTCAGAGCTCAACCGCGCCAACCTCACCGGCCTGCAGGTGGCCACGCTGATCGTCGCCTACCTGACCCTGGCGTTCTTCGGCCTGCGCGACTTCTACCGCAACGCAACGCCAGCACCCAAGGCCACCCCGGTGCAGGTCAACGCCGACGGCTCGGTAGGCCTGGACTGGACGCGGATCATGACCCGCGCCCTGATCCTGCTGCTGTTCACCGCCTCGGTGCTCAAGCTCTCGGCGCAGAGCTACTCACCGTTCCTCTACTTCCAGTTCTGAGGCCCCGATCATGAACCGGACACTTCGCATCACCTATTCGCTGTCGTTCATGGGCCTGCTGGTCGGCCTGGGAGTGGCCTCGCTCGGCGGGCTGGAAAGCTTCAACCGCACAGGGCAGATGACCTTGCTCGACGGCAAGCTGGCCAAGGCCGCCGAGACCCACTACGACGAGCAGTTCCCGATCAAGCGTCTGGGCACCAACCTGTGGGCCGCGCTGGACTTCAAGCTGTTCAACGAAGGCCGTCCCGGCGTGGTGCTGGGCCGCGACCAGTGGCTGTTCAGCGACGAGGAGTTCAAGCCCTCCGCCGGCGCCGAGCAGCTGATGCAGGACAACCTGGCGTTGGTGCGCGGCATCCGCGACGCCCTGCAACGCCACGGCAGCCAGCTGGTGCTGGCGATCGTGCCGGCCAAGGCGCGCCTGTACGCCGAGTACATCGGCAAGGAGACGCCGGCCAGCCTGCACGACGAGCTGTTCAACCGCTTCCACGCCCAGGCGCGCCAGGCCAATGTGTTCGCCCCCGACCTGCTGGCGCCGCTGGAGCAGGCCAAGGCCCGCGGCCAGGTGTTCCTGCGTACCGACACCCACTGGACGCCGATGGGCGCCGAGGTGGTCGCGCAGTCCATCGCCGAAGCAGTCAGCCGCCAGAACCTGCTCGACAGCGAACCCCAGGCGTTCATCACCGAGGCCGGCGCCACCGCGCCGTACAAGGGCGACCTGACCAACTTCCTGCCGCTGGACCCGCTGTTCAGCAACCTGTTGCCGTCCCCGGACAACCTGCAGCAGCGCAAGACTCACCCGGTGCAGGCCGAAGGCGATGACGCGCTGTTCGCCGACAACCAGATCCCGGTGGCGCTGGTGGGCACCAGCTACAGCGCCAACCCGCACTGGAACTTCCTCGGCGCCCTGCAGCAGGCGTTGCACAGCGACGTCGCCAATTACGCCGAGGACGGCCATGGCCCGCTGCTGCCGATGCTCAAGTACCTGCAAAGCGACGCTTTCAAGAACGCCCCGCCACAGGTCGTGGTGTGGGAATTCCCCGAACGGTATCTGCCAATGAAGAACGACCTCAGCGCTTTCGATCCGCAGTGGATCGCGCAGCTGAAGAACTCCCGTCAATCCGAAGAAAACCTGGCCCTGTCGTCCAATCGGACGGACCACTGAAGATAGAGAGGAATACGCACATGACCACCAAGACTTCCATTGCCAAAGCCCTCACCCTCGCCGCCGGCCTGTCCCTGGCCTCGCTGCAGGCCTTCGCCGGCGCCGATGCCGCCCTCTATGGCCCAAGCGCGCCGAAGGGCTCGACCTTCGTGCGCCTGTACAACGCCGCCGGCAGCCCCGCCGCCGCGTCGGTCGGCAACACCCAGATCAAGCAGGTCGGCGCCCAGGCCAGCAGCGACTTCAGCTTCCTGCCCGGCGGTGACTACACCGCCCAGGTCGGCGGCAAGAGCGTCCCGGTGAAACTCGCCGCCGACAAGTACTACACCCTGGTCAACAGCGCCAGCGGCAACCCTCAGCTGATCGAGGAACCGCCGTTCAAGAACAAGCAGAAGGCCCTGGTGCGGGTACAGAACCTCAGCGACCAGTCGCTGACCCTGAAGACCGCCGATGGCAAGACCGAAGTGGTCAGCCCCGTGGCCGCCAAGGGCCGTGGCGAGCGCGAGATCAATCCGGTCAAGGTCAACCTGGCCCTGTATCAAGGCGACAAGAAAGTCGGCGACGTCAAACCCGTCGCCCTGGCGCGCGGCGAAGCCGCCGTGCTGTACGTCACCGGCAGCGGCAGCAGCCTGTCGCCGGTGTGGGTCACCCGTCCCGTAGCCACCAACTGATTCCTGCCCCTTACGACCTTATTGGAGAAACATCATGATCCCGGTAATTCTTTCTGGCGGTAGCGGTTCGCGTCTGTGGCCTCTGTCGCGCAAGCAGTTCCCCAAGCAGTTCCTGGCCCTGACCGGCGAGCACACCTTGTTCCAGCAGACCATCCAGCGCCTGGTGTTCGATGGCATGGACACCCCCATCGTGGTCTGCAACAAGGATCACAAGTTCATCGTCCAGGAGCAGCTGAACGCGCTGAAGCTGGAAACCCAGGCCATCCTCATGGAGCCGTTCGGCCGCAACACCGCGCCGGCGGTGGCCATGACCGCGATGAAGCTGGTCAACGAAGGCCGTGACGAGCTGATGCTGGTACTGCCGGCCGACCACGTGATCGAGGACCAGAAGGCCCTGCAGCGCGCCCTGGCCCTGGCCACCGTGGCCGCCGAGCGCGGCGAGATGGTGCTGTTCGGCGTGCCGGCGACCAAGCCCGAGACCGGCTACGGCTACATCCGCTCGAGCCAGGACGCGCTGCTGCCCGAAGGCGTGGCGCGGGTCGCGCAGTTCGTCGAGAAACCCGACGAGAAGCGCGCCAACGAGTTCGTCCGCGCCGGCGGCTACTTCTGGAACAGCGGCATGTTCCTGTTCCGCGCCAGCCGCTTCCTCGAAGAGCTGAAAAAGCACGACCCGGACATCTACGACACCTGCCTGCTGGCCCTGGAACGCAGCCAGGAGGACGCCGATGCGCTGAGCATCGACGAAGCCACCTTCGCCTGCTGCCCGGACAACTCCATCGACTACGCGGTGATGGAAAAGACCCAGCGCGCCTGCGTGGTACCGCTGTCGGCCGGCTGGAGCGACGTCGGCTGCTGGTCGTCGCTGTGGGACGTGCACGAGAAGGACGCCGACGGCAACGTCACCAAGGGCGACGTGGTGGTGCAGGACAGCCGCAACTGCATGATCCACGGCAACGGCAAGCTGGTGTCGGTGATTGGCCTTGAGAACATCGTGGTGGTCGAGACCAAGGACGCCATGATGATCGCCCACAAGGACAAGGTTCAGGGGGTCAAGCAGCTGGTCAACACCCTCGACGCCCAGGGCCGCACGGAAACCCAGAACCACCTGGAGGTGTACCGCCCGTGGGGCTCGTACGATTCGGTGGACATGGGCGGGCGCTTCCAGGTCAAGCACATCACCGTCAAGCCCGGCGCCAGCCTGTCGCTGCAGATGCACCACCACCGCGCCGAGCACTGGATCGTGGTGTCCGGCACCGCCGAGGTGACCTGCGACGAGAACGTGTTCCTGCTCACCGAGAACCAGTCCACCTATATCCCCATCGCCTCGGTGCACCGCCTGCGCAACCCGGGCAAGATCCCGCTGGAGATCATCGAGGTGCAGTCCGGGAGCTACCTGGGCGAGGATGATATCGAGCGCTTCGAGGATGTGTATGGGCGGACTTCGACGCCGGTGGAACGTGGGGTTTCGGTGAAGACCATCGCGCAGTAAAACGTTGGAACCGCTTCGCGGCACAAGGCCGCTCCTACAGGAGGTTGCGTTCCCTCTGTAGGAGCGGCCTTGTGCCGCGAAAGGAGGGCAAAGCCCTCCCGCTTTTGAGCCAATACCCATTTCCCGCTACGATGATCGAACCCCCGCCACCAAGGCCTGCCCCACCATGATCATCGGCGCCCTGCTCGTCCTCACCTGGCTGGTCCTGCTGCTGCGCTACCCGGCCAAGGCCCTGCCGATTTCCATGGCCGCCGTTTGTGGCCTGGGGCTGGTGGCGCTCTACGTGGTCTGGCAGGACACCCGCGAAGCCTCGCAACTGGCCCGCCTCGATATCCGCCTGGCCTACGCCCCCGAGCAGTGCCCCGCCGACCGCGCCCTGCAGGTGCGCATGAAGAACGGCAACAAGGTCCCGCTCGGCGAACTGCGCTGGCGCGTCGGCGCCTATGCGCCTGGCGATACCGTGAACCTGGCCGAGAACACCTACGCCGCCCCGCGCTATCGTGGCCCCGGCGAATTGCAGCCGGGCGCCGAATGGAGCGATTGCCTGCCATTGCCGCCACTGCGCTCGGGCTATCGGCCACAAACCCTGGAGTTTCGTGCCGAGCATCTGCAAGGTACATTCGCCAATTGATTCGTTGCCCGATCTGGCCTCTTCACGGGTAAACCCGCTTCCACAGGGTTGTGGTGATCCCTGTGGGAGCGGGTTTACCCGCGAAGAGGTCGGCACAGACGACCCACTCCATCTATCGATCACAGGCCCTTTACATGCCCACCGTCCTGATCACCGGTTGTTCCAGCGGCATCGGCCGCGCCCTGGCCGACGCCTTCCGCGATGCCGGCCATGAAGTCTGGGCCACCGCCCGCAAGGCACAGGATGTCGAACAACTGGCCGCTGCCGGCTTCAATGCCCGGCAACTGGACGTGAACGACGCCGAAGCCCTCGCCCGCCTGGCCGAGGAGCTGCAAAGCCTCGACATCCTGATCAACAACGCCGGCTACGGCGCCATGGGCCCGCTGCTCGACGGCGGCGTCGCAGCCATGCGCCAGCAGTTCGAAACCAACGTCTTCGCCCTGATCGGCGTGACCCAGGCACTGTTCCCGCTGCTGCGCCGTTCCCGGGGGCTGGTGGTGAACATCGGCAGTGTGTCGGGTGTGCTGGTGACGCCCTTCGCCGGTGCCTATTGTGCGTCCAAGGCCGCCGTGCACGGGCTGAGCGATGCCCTGCGCCTGGAGCTGGCGCCTTTCGGAATCAGGGTCATGGAGGTGCAGCCGGGCGCGATCGCCTCGCAGTTCGCCAGCAATGCGCAGCAGCAGGCCGAGCAGGTGCTGGCGAGCGGTTCGCCGTGGTGGCCGTTGCGCGAACAGGTACAGGCGCGGGCGCGAGCGTCGCAGGACCGGCCGACGTCGGCGGCGGTGTTCGCCCAGAGGTTGCTGGCGGCGACGCGCAAATCGCCTGTGCCTGCACTGGTGCGTATCGGCAATGGCAGCACGGCCCTGCCGTTGATGGCCCGGCTGTTGCCACAGCGCCTGCTGGATTGGGTATTGCGCAAGCGCTTCGGATTGTTGCGACCGCTCTGACGTCGTCGCGGGGCAAGCCCGCTCCCACGGGGGCTCCCAGGTATGCGTGGAAGCGGGCTTGCCCCGCGATGCTGCTCAGACCTGGTCGAACGCCTGCCAGCCACCGCCCAGCGCCTTGTACAGCCCCACCAGCGCCTGCGACACCGCCGCCGAGCTGTCGATCCACTGCTCCTCGCTGGCCAGCAACGCCGACTGCACCGTCAGCACGTTGAGAAAGTCCACCGCCCCTTCCACATACTGGCGCTGCGCGGTCTCCAGGGCGATGCGGTTCTGCCGCACCGCCTCGGCCAGGTGATCGCGACGCAACTGGCTGGCGTTGTACAGGCGCAGCACATCGTCGATCTCATGCCAGGCGCCGAGCACCACCTTGCGGTAGTTCAGCGCCGCTTCCTGCTGCTGGGCCTCGCGCAGCTCCAGCTGGCCCTTGAGCCGTCCGCCCTCGAAGATCGGCAACGACAACTGCGGCCCGAAGGCGAAGCGGCGCGAATCCCAGGCGCCGAAATCGGACAGTTGCATGGCCTGGAAACCGACACTTCCGGACAGGCGGATGCTCGGATAGAAATCGGCCTTGGCCACGCCGATGCTGGCGGTGGCCGCATGCAACCGGGCCTCGGCCTGGCGGATATCCGGACGGCGCTCGGCCAGCTCCGACGGCACGCCGATGGCAAAGCGCTGCTGCGGCGCGGGCAATTCGCCGCCCTGCAGCAGCTGGGACTGCAAGCTGCGCGGCGGTTCGGCGGCAAGCAGGCTAAGGGCATTGATCAGGTCGTCGCGGCGGGCCTCCAAGGTCGGCAGGCGCGCCTCGATCGACGCCACCTGGGCGCTGGCCTGGGCGACGTCGAGCCGGGTGGCGACACCTTCGGCCTGGCGGCCTTCGGACAGCTTCAGGCTGTGCCGGGCAACCTTGAGGTTGTCCTGGGTGATGTCCAGGGTGTGCTGCACGGCGCGCAGCTGGATGTAGTTGCCGGCGGTCTCCGACAGCAGCGCCAGCAGCACGCCACGGCGATCGTTCTCGGCGACCGCCACGGTCGCATCGGCGGCCTCGACTTGACGGCGCACACGCCCCCACAGGTCCAGTTCCCAACCGGCGACCAGATCGCCTTGCCACAAGTTATACGCCGACTTGCCGGCCTTGCCGGAGGGGTCGTTCAATCCTTCGGCGCTGTTACGCGCCCGGCTGTAGCCTGCGTTTGCATCCACCGAAGGCATCTCGTCGGCCGCCACGGTGCTACGCAAGGCGCGGCTTTGCAGCAGGCGGGCGCTGGCCATCTGCAGGTCGAGATTGCGTTCGGCGACCTGCTGGATCAACGCGCTCAGCTGGGCGTCGTGAAAGCTGTCCCACCAGCGCAGTTCCAGCGGTTCAGCTACCGGCTGGCTGGCCGCTGCCTCACTTTGCAACGAGGCCCAATCCCGAGGCGCTTCGCTGGACGGGCTCTGGAAATCCGGTCCGAGGGTGCAGCCGGCCAGCATCGCGGCCAGCAGCAAGGGGGCCGCTGCGCGCCCCTTTCGCGGCGCAAGACCGCTCCTACAAAGGATCGCGGTCGCCTGTAGGAGCGGCCTTGTGCCGCGAAAGGGCTGCGCAGCAGCCCCGGCACTCTCAATTTTTTCAACCACATTGCTCATCGCGCCGTCACCTCTTTAACGGCCAGCTTGTCGCCCTGGGTATCGATGACCGCCTCCACCGACATGCCCACCCGCAGGCGCTCCAACAACGGCTGGCCATCGTCAAAGACAATCTTCACCGGAATACGCTGCACCACCTTGGTGAAGTTGCCGGTGGCGTTGTCCGGTTTCACTGCCGCGAAGGTCACCCCCGTGGCCGGGGCGATGCTCTCGACGCGGCCGTGGAGTTTCTCGCCGGAAAAGGTATCGACGCTGATGCTCACCGGCTGGCCCGGCTGAACGTGGGTCAGCTGGGTCTCCTGGAAATTGCCGACGATGTAGGCGCGCTCCAGCGGCACCACCGACAACAGTCGTGCGCCCGGATTGACGTAGGCGCCGACGCGCAGGGCGCGCTCACCGACCATGCCGTCCACCGGCGCAGCAATGCGGGTGTAGGAAAGATCCAGCCGGGCTTTCTCCAGGCCGGCCTCGGCCCGTTTCAGCTGGCCATCGGCACTGGCCACCTGGGCGTCGAGGATATCCACCTGCTTGCGCGTCGCCACCAGCGCCGCCTGGGTGTTGGCCAGCCGGGCACGGGCCTGGTCAACGCCGCTGCGCGCCTGCTGGGCGTTCTGCACGGTGCCGGCGCCCTGCTCGGCCAGGCGGCTGTAGCGGGTCACTTCGTGATCGGCGAACGCGGCCTCGGCCTGGGCCGCCTTCACCGCGGCCTCGGCCTGGGCGATCAGCGCCGCCTGGCGCTCGAGGGTGGCGCGGGCATCCAGGCTCTGCGCCCTGGCCACCAGCAACTGGGCCTGGGCCGCGTCGAGGGCGGCCTGGTAGTCCCGTGGGTCGATGGTCGCCAGTAACTGCCCGGCCTTCACCTGCTGGTTGTCCTCCACCAGCACTTCCTTGATGAAGCCCGCCACCTTCGGCGCGACCACGGTGTAGTCGGCGGTCACGTAGGCGTCGTTGGTGCTCTGGCGGTGGTCGCTGCCGAACATCCAGGGGCCGACGATGGCGGCCAGCACGGCCACGGCGAGCACCGAGCCGATAAGGATTGTCTTGCGGTTGTTGGTCATTTCAAGGTCTCGGATTCATCCACGGATTCAGGCCACCGCACGCGGCGGGAAGATCCGGGTAGGCACGAAGGGGATCAGGCAGATCAGGGCGACAGCGATGCCCGCCATCACCAGGTAAAGGTCGGCCGAGGTCAGCACCAGGGCCTGTTCATGGATGCGCTTGGCCAGGCCAACGGTGTTGTCGTCGATCAATGGCGCGTTGCCCAGGCTGTCGACCAGGTGGTTGGAATGAAAATGCCGGCGCAGGGTACCCAGGGCGTCGAGCAGACCGCCGGCGATCACCGCCGACAGGCCCTTGACCGTGTTGAACCAGGCGGAGGCGAACGGGCCTTCCTGCGGGGTCATGCCATTGGTGGAAAGCATCAGCAGCGGCAGCACCGCCATGGGTTGGCCGAACACCTGCAGCAGGTAGAACGGATAGAAATCGCCGCGGATCCACTGCGAGGTCAGCAGGCTGCTGCCCACGCACGAGACCGCCAGCATGGCCAGGCCCGTCGCCAGCACCCAGCGGCAGTCCACCGCGCGGATGTTGCACAGCGCTGCGGTCAACGGCAGGGCGATCAGCTGCGGCATGGCCACCAGCATCATCAACGGGCTGGTCTGCGCCGGGCGATAGCCCTGGATCTGCGCCAGGTAGGCGGACGGAATGCTGCCCACCCCCGAAAGCACGATCAGCACCCCGGCCAGGGTCACCAGAGCGAAGCTCAGGTTGCGCCGCGTGAGCATGCGCAACTGGAAGAACGGCAGCGGCTCGGACCATTCGTTGAACATGAACAGCACCAGCAGCAACACGCCGCCGCCGAGCAGCCAGCAGATCAGCGGCGAGTCGAACCAGCCCCAGCGGTCGCCCAGCGACAGGCCGAGGACGATGCAACTGATCGCCGGCAGGCCGAGCAGCACGCCGCGCCAGTCCAGCTGCCTGAAGCGCTCGAGGCGCAGCGGATCCTGGGGCAGGCCCCAGCCGACGCAGGCGATCGCCAGCAGCGACGGCAGGATGATCTGCCAGAACGCCCATTGCCAGCCGACGTATTCAGTCCACAGGCCCGCCAACGGCGTGCCCAGGTTCGGTCCGAAGGTGGCGGTCAGGGCATAGCAGGCCAGGCCGTAGACCTTGATGCCCGGCGGCAGGAAACGCAGCGCCACGCTCATCAGCATCGGCGGCAAGGCGCCCGAGGCGAAGCCTTGCAGCACGCGCAGCAGCATCAGGCTGTGCAGGTTGGGGGCGAAGGGTTGGATCAGGCCAAGCACGGCGAACAGGCCGACGGCGCTCATGGTGAAGCGGCGCAACGAGAAGGTGGTGGCCAGCCAGGGCGCGAAGGCCATGGCCGAGACCGAGGCGGCGGCATACACCGCCAGCAGCCAGGCGCCTTCGTCAGCGCCGATGCCCATGGCACCACGGATGTCGCTTAGCGAAATCTTGGTCACCGCCTCGTTGAGCCCGGCGCACAGCACCGCTAGCAACACGCCGAACAGGCCGACCACCACCCGCAGGCCGAACGCCGTCTGCGCAGGGGCGACCAGCGCGGCAGTAGGCGCGGTCAGGGAACTCATGGATAGACATCTCCAGCAACAAATTCAGGGCTGGAGCAAGTCTATGAAGGTCGAATGCTGACGAAAACTGACTTGTTGGCAGGTTTATGTTGCGTCAGACGCAATCCATGAAAAATGCGCATCACCTGTAGGAGCGGCCTTGTGCCGCGAAAGGGCTGCAAAGCAGCCCCGGCGATTTTTGCGTTAACGCCGACATCCGGGGGCCGCGTTGCGCCCCTTTCGCGGCACAAGGCCGCTCCTACAGGTTAGCTGGCGTGGGCTCGCCCGCGCAGCAGGCGCGCATGGTCTGGCGCAGCCAGCGATGCGCCGGGTCGTTGTCGAAACGCGGATGCCAGGCCTGCATCACCCGCACCCGCTCCAGCGGCACCGGGATCTCGAACGATCGCAGCGGCAGGCCGAACTTGGTCACGCTGCCGAGGATGTTCGCCGGCATCGGCAGGATCAGGTCCGACTCCGGCAACGAGAACATCGCCGAATGAAAGCTCGGCGTGATCAGCGCCACCCTGCGCTGCACGCCATGGGCGCCCAGCTCCACGTCGATCGGCCCATTGGCCCGCCCGCGCCGCGACACACTGATCTGCGGGTAGCGGGCAAAGCGCTGTGGGGTGATCTCGGCGTCGAAGATCGGGTGGTCGGCCCGCGCCAGCCCGACGAACCAGGTGTCGAACAGGCTCTGCACCTTGATCTCCGGTCCCATGTCGATGCTCGAACTGACCACCAGGTCGATCTGCCCGTGGCGCAGCACCAGGTCATCGTCGCCCTGGTGCTCGGGGACGAAGCGCAGCACGGTGTTCGGTGCCTGTTCGAGCATCATGTGCAGCAGGCGCGCACCGTACAGGGCGATGAACAGGTCGTTGGTACGGATGTTGAAGGCCCGGTCGAGGTTCGGCAGGTCGACCTCGTCGCCACTGCGAAACACCAGACCGGCCTGCTCCACCAGCGCCCGTACCTGGTCGCGCAGGGCCAGTGCCCGGGGCGTCGGTACCAGGCCACGGCCGGCGCGCACCAGGATCGGGTCGCCCATGGCCTCGCGGATGCGCCCCAGCGTGCGGCTCATGGCCGCCGGGCTCAGGTTCATGCGCTGGGCAGCGCCGACCACGCTGCCTTCGTCGAGCAGGGCGTCGAGGGCGACGAGCAGGTTCATGTCCGGGAGTTGCATGGCCGTTTTCCGTGACAGCTGTGGGAAACGCGATGGTATCAGGTTGGTGGATTGCGTCAGGCGCAATGGCACCGTGCATGGAGGGCCATTTATCCCGGCCGGTCGATGCGTCAACCTGTACCGGCCCTCTCGCGGGGCAAGCCCGCTCCCACGCCATTCGCAAAACACTCGTGGGAGCGGGCTTGCCCCGCGATAGGGAGATCCAGCGTTTAAGAATGTCACCGCCCTGCAAGGAACCCCCATGCCCCGCCCGGTCCTGATTGCCATCGACGCCTCCCCCGCCAGCCACGCCCTGCTCGACCTCGCCCGTCGCTACTGCCGCCCTGACGAACACACCCTGCACGTGCTGCTGGCCATCGACTCTACCTTTGCCGTGCACGACCACCGTACGGCCTACACCGAAGAAGAGCTGGAGGAATACCCCGCCGCCTGCGACGAACAGCAATTGGCCGAGCACGCCGTGAACAGCGCCGTGGGCACCCTGCGCGAAGCCGGGTTCGACAGCCTGGGCTGCATGGTGGCCGGCCAGCCGGTGGAGGCGATCATCACCAAGGCCCGAGAGCTTGAATGCGAGCTGATCATCATTGGCCACCGCCACCTGTCGCGGGTCGGAAGGCTGCTGGATCCGTCAATCAGTGCCAAGGTGATCGACCGGGTACAAGTCCCAGTGCTGGTTGGGGCCGCTTGAGCCAGGAAAGCCGTTGATCAGGCAGGACACACCAGGTAATGCACTCGCATTACCTTGATCGATATTACCCCTCGCGGACCTACGATCATGGCCACTACCTTCGAAGCCGAGTCGACCCTGACCGAGCGCTACCAGACGACGGTCCCCGAAACCGTTCGCCGTGCCTTGGGCCTGAAAAAACGTGACAAGATTCACTACTCGATCCGCCCTGACGGAGCGGTAATACTGACCCGCGCAGAGACAGCCGAGGAAGACCCCGCCGTGGGGCAGTTCCTGGATTTCCTGGCCCGGGATATCGCCACGAATCCGCAACGATTGAAGGTTGTCGATGCAGAGCTCGTCGCTCGCCTGGATGCACTGGTGGGCGACGTTGAAATCGATCTCGATCAACCTCTCTCGGCGGATGATGAATGACTGAAACGAGGCGCAAACCTCTTTGCGTGCATGGCTGGAGCGTGTTCGCCCACCCCCTCTTTCTCGACAAACTGGAGGCACTCATCGATGAAGTCGAAGTGCTTCAGAAGAAGGATCCGGTCGGCTACGTAAAGAAAAATGCGGCAAAACGATTGAAGGCCGTCAGACGCTTGGCCTTCGACGTCATTGCCCAGGCGCCTGGCAACGCTGACCATCGAATGGGCGGCACACTGGGCGCGGAACACAAGCACTGGTTTCGTGCAAAGTTCTTCCAGCAATACCGCTTGTTTTATCGCTATCACGCCTCCAGCAAGATCATCGTGTTGGCGTGGGTGAACGATGACGACAGCAAACACGCTTACGAAAGCAGTGACGATGCCTACAGAGTGTTCCGTCGCATGCTGGGCAGCGGACACCCTCCTGATGACTGGGACCAACTGTTGCAGGAAGCGACCGCGGCAACAGCTCGATTCAACGCCACCCTCAAGCGCTGACACCTGCCCACCAATCCATCAACGGCGTCAGCGCAAGAACCGGATCATTCCTCGCTCGGTTTAACCACCACCGTACAGGTCGTCCCAGCCGCCAGCAGGAATCCTTCCGGCACTTCATCGATATGGATCCGCACCGGCACCCGCTGCGCCAGGCGCACCCAGTTGAAGGTTGGGTTCACATCGGCGATCAGCTCACGACTCTGCGGGTTGTCGCGGTCGTAGATGCCCCGGGCGATGCTCTCCACATGCCCCTTGATCCGCTCGCCGCTCATCATCTGCAGCTCGGCCACATCGCCCACCTTCACATGGGGCAACTTGGTCTCCTCGAAAAAGCCGTACACCCAGAACGACTGCTCATCCACCACCGCCATCACCGCCTCGCCGGTGCGGGCGTAGTCGCCCTTGTGGATGTTCAGGTTGGTCACGTAGCCATCGACGGTGGCGACGATCTGCGTGCGCTTGAGGTTCAGCTCGGCGGCCGCCAGCTGGGCCTGGGCGTGCTGGTAGTCGGCCAGTGCCGAGTCGGCGATGTTGCTGGCGTCGTCGCGGTTCTCTTTCGAGATCACCAGGTTGTCCAGATCGGCACGGCGCTTGGCATTCACCTTGCGCATCTCCCAGGTGGCCTTGCGCGAGGCCACCAGTGCCTTGGCCTGGTCCACCGCCAACTGGTAGTGCTCGGCATCGATGCGGATCAGCACATCGCCCTTCTTCACTCGCTGGTTGTCCTTGACCGGCACGTCCACCACATAGCCCGGCACATCGGCGGCGACGTTGATGATGTCGGCGCGCACCCGGCCGTCACGGGTCCACGGCGTGGTCATGTAGTGCAGCCACAGCTGACGGCCGATCGCCACGGCAGCGACCAGCACCAGCAGGGTGGCGATCAGGCTGAAGAACTTTTTCATTGCAGGATTCTCACCAGTAGAGCGACAGCGCCAGGGCGCCGAACAGGCAGACGAACAGCGACAGGCGCAGCAGCGCCGGGTGCCAGAAGAAGCGATAGCCATCAACGCTTGCGATGAACCGGTCCAGCCCCCAGGCCAGGCCCAGGGCGAACAGGAACATCAAGGTCATGGTGGGCATGTACACGCCATGGAAGGCGATCTCACGGGGCATGGTGCATTCCTTTCGCCGGTGCCAGCGGCGACTGTGGGTCGAGCAGGGAGGAACGTATGAAGTGCAGGTAGCTCTGCGCCCGGCGCAGCACCGAGGTGTCGAAGTGCCGGGCGAAGGGTTCGTCGGTGGCCTGCACGCGGCTGATCGCATGGTCCACCGCCACCAGCGCGCGCTCGTGGTTGCTGGCGCTGGGTTGCAGGAACAGCCGCGCCAGGGCCCGGCCCATCACGCGGATGGCCTGGCGCCAGGGCTGCGACTCGGCGTAGGCCGGGTGGATCGGCGCGCGATCCTGCTCCTTGCGCAGCTCGATGATGGCGTGGCCGATCTCCAGCACGGTGAACATCCAGCCCATCAGCTCGCTCTGCACCTGCGGCTTGCCGGCTGCCAGGCCATAGGCCTGGTGCAGCAGGTCGCGGGTGCGGCTCTCGAACGCCGAGCCCAACCCGCGCAGGCGCCCACCGATGGCGAACAGCACCTGCTCGCGCAGCTCCTGCTCCAGGCGGCTCCACAGCCAGCGGCTGTTGGGCGGCAGGATGATCGCCCCGGCCGCGGCGCAGACGAACATGCCGATGACCATGCCGATGTAGTCGTTGATGAAGGTGTAGGGGTTATAAACAGTCAGGTTGTTCGGCACCGAACCGATGGCGAAGAACACCAGCAGGCCCAGACCGTAACCGGCATAGGCCGGGCGCGAGGCGAGGAACGCGCCGAGCACGAACACCGGCGCCAGCACCATGCACAGCAGCGGGAAACCGTCGATCCAGGGGAACACGAAGAACGTCTCGAAGAACCCGATGAACGCGCCGATCGCCGTCCCGCAGGCCATCTGGAACGACATGCGCTTGGGGTTCGGCGAGGCCGCCGACAGGCCCACGGTGACCGTGGCGATCAGGGTCATCATGGCGCCGCTGGGCCAGTCGCTGAGCAGCCAGTAGCTGCCCAGCAACAGCAGCACCGCCGAGGCGCGCACGCCGGCCGCCAGTGATACCAGCCAGCTGGTCTGGGCCACGTAGGGCTCGTCCCACTGCTCGCGCTCGTGCTTGTGCACGGCCAGCGAGGCGTGGGTCTCGGCGTAGCTGTACATCTCGTCGACGAAGCGGTAGAGCAGCTCGAAGGCGGTATGGAAGTCGAGCAGGTCGGACTCGCTGGGGTTGGTCTCCAGGTACTCGGCGCGCAGGCCACGCACCTGAGCCTGCAGGCCTTCCTTGTAGGTGCCCAGCTCCAGTGCCAGGCGCAAGGCATCAGCGTCAGTCAGAGCCCGACCGACATAGGGCTGCAGCAGCTCGGCCAGGGTGTCCAGGCCGGGCTCGATGGCGCTGACGATTTGCAACGGGCCACGGGCGCGCAGGCGTTCGAGCAACCGGTGCAGGGCGTTGAAGCGCGTGGTGATGGCCATGAACTCACTGTTCATCCGCACCAGGCGGCCGGAGCGCCGGCGCATGTGCGGGTCCTCGAAGGCGGTGACGTTGCGCAGGCTCTCCAGGCCCACCGCCTCGGCGACAAAGCGCACGTTGCTGGTCTCGAAGCGGTCGCGCTGGCTGTCGCCGCGCAGGGCCTCGACCACCACCCCGGCGAACACGCCGAAACGCTGGTACAGGCCGTTGCGCATGGCGGCACTGGCCGACTGCGGCAGGATCGCGGCACTGACGAAGGTCGAGACGAGAATCCCCAGGGCGATCTCCAGCACCCGCCACACTGCTGCCATGAACGCCTGGTCAGGGTGTTGCAGCACCGGCAGGCCGATCATCGCCGCCGT
This sequence comes from Pseudomonas sp. DVZ6, assembly GCF_024259445.1. Lineage (NCBI taxonomy): Bacteria > Pseudomonadati > Pseudomonadota > Gammaproteobacteria > Pseudomonadales > Pseudomonadaceae > Pseudomonas > Pseudomonas sp. DVZ6. Next base: position 17,219 of record NZ_JANCLM010000020.1, on the reverse strand, counting down.
GTAACCGGCCAGCACGAAACCATAGGCGCGGAAGGTGCGGTAGCGCATGGCACCCGCCGAGCACAGGCCGACCCACAGCGCCAGGCTGGGCAGGAACAGCTCGGTGTTCTGCGGAAAGATTGCCATCAACGCGACCATCATCGCCGAGCCGGCCAGGGTGCCGAGCACCCGGTAGAAGCTCTTGGCGAACACATGGCCGCTCTGCGGCTGCATGACGATGAACACGGTGATCATCGCCGTGCGCGGCTGCGGCAGTTCCAGGCGCATGGCCAGCCACAGGGTGATGAACGCGGCGGCCAGCACCTTGAAGATGTAGACCCAGGTGACCCCGTCGGTGCGCGCCCAGGCGAAGAACCCCCGGCGCCATTCCAGGCTCCGCAGCCAGCGCAGGGGCAAGCTCGATGTGCTCATTCGGCGTGGTCCGGCTGGTCGAAGATGGCCAGGGTGGCCGGCGTTTTCGGTGCAGCCTGGCGCTCTTGCTCAGGGACATCCTTGCCCGCCTCCAGGCCGCCGCCCAGGGCGGTGACCAGCTCGGCGTGGGCGGTCAGGCGCGCGGCCTGCACCTGCTGCTGCACCTGCTGCTGGCGGAACAGCAGGGTCTGGGCGTTGAGCACGTTGAGGTAATCGGTCAGGCCACGCTGGAAGGCGACGGTGGCGATGTCGTAGGTCTTCTGCGCGGCGGCCACGCTTTCGGCGGCGAAGTGCGCCTGCTCCTTCATCGACTCGCGGCGGATCAGCTGGTCTGAAATGTTTTTCAGCGCGCCGATCACCGTCTGGTTGTAGCGTGCCACGGCCACGTCATAGCCGGCCGAGGCCACGCCCAGCTGCGAGCGCAGGCGGCCGCCATCGAAGATCGGCAGGCTGATGGCCGGCCCCACGTTGTAGTTGAACTTGCGCCCGGTGAGGAACTCCAGCGGGCCGCCGCCGGTGGCCATGAAGCCAAGGCCGCCGACCAGGTCGACGTTGGGGAAGAAACCGGCGTGGGCCACGTCGATGCCACGGGCCTGGGCCGCCACCTGCCAGCGGCTGGCAACCACGTCCGGGCGCTGGCCGACCAGTTCGGCGGGCAGGTTCGACGGCAGTTTCAGCGGCGCGCCGAGGGTCAGGGTCGGGCGTTGCAGCTGTGCGCCCTCCCCTGGCCCCTTGCCGGCCAGGGCGGCCAGCTGGTTACGAGTCAGGGCGATTTCTTCGTTGAGGCTGTCGATCTGGCGGTGGGTTTCCGGCAGCGGCGCCTCGGCCTGGCTGACCTCGAAATGGGTGCCGATGCCGCCGTCCAGGCGGCGCTTGGCCAGGGCGACGATCTGCTCCTGCTGCGCAAGCTCCGCCTGGACGATATCGCGCCGGGCGTAATGCAGGCTGAGCTGGATATAGGCGCGCACCACGTTGTTCTCCAGTTCCAGCTGGGCCTGGCGCGCCTCGGCGACGCTCATGTGCGCCTGGTCCACGGCCTGCTCGCTGGCATTGCGCTCGCGGCCCCACAGGTCCAGGGCGTAGCTGAAGCCGATGGCGGCGTTGTTGTCCCAAGTGTTGGCGCCGGACAACGCGCCCGGGCCGTAGAACTGATCCTCGGGCCAGTTGTGACGCTTGAGCGCGGCGTTGCCATTGGCCTGCAGTTTTTCCGCCGACTCGACCACGCCGGCCATGGCCTTGGCTTCCCGCACCCGGGCGGCGGCCATGGCCATGCTCGGGCTGCCGGCCAGGGCCTGGGCGATCCAGGCGTCGAGCTGCGGGTCGCCATAGACGCGCCACCATTGCTGGGCCGGCCAGTGGGCGTCGCGCGCGGCCTCGCGGATCGCGGCGTCGGTGGTCAGTTGGTTGGCTTGGAGGGTCTTGCTTTGCGGGGCGATGCCCCAGGTTCCGATACAGCCGCTCAAGGTGAGACAAAGGGCACAGGCACTGAACGCATGGAGCGCTCTGATGTGGCGACGCGGCACAGCTGCGATTTCCCGAGGAAGAGGTGGAGGGGCCGGGCAATTCTAGGGGCCGCCCGCACTGGCGATAAGCGCATAATCCTGCGAATCTTTGTTACCAAAACAGCGATAATCCGGCTTTAGTCGGAGGCAAAACTCCGTTACTTCATGTCACAATTTTGTCCTCTAAACCGAGAGTGACCCATGGACACCTTGCAAAACATGCGTGCTTTCAGTTGCGTGGCCCAGCTCGGCAGCTTCACCGCTGCCGCGGCGCAACTGGATACGACCACCGCGAACGTGTCGCGGGCGGTCTCCAACCTGGAAGCCCATCTGCAAACCCGCCTGCTCAACCGCACCACCCGGCGCATCGCGCTGACCGAGGCCGGCAAGCGCTACCTGATGCGCTGCGAACAGATTCTTACCTACGTGGAAGAAGCCGAGGCCGAGGCCAGCGACGCCCACGCCCGCCCCGCCGGGCAGTTGAAGGTGCATTCGATGACCGGTGTCGGCCAGCACTTCGTGGTCGATGCCATCGCCCGCTACCGCGAGTCGCACCCGGACGTGACCTTCGACCTGACCATGGCCAACCGCGTGCCCGACCTGCTGGACGAGGGCTACGACGTGTCCATCGTGCTGGCCAGCGAGCTGCCGGACTCGGGCTTCGTCTCGCAACGCCTGGGCATCACCTACAGCATCGTCTGCGCCTCGCCCGAGTACGTGGCCCGCCACGGCAGTGCGCACAAGCCGGCCGACCTGCTCAAGCATGCCTGCCTGCGCATGGTCAGCCCGGTGATCCCGCTGGAGAAGTGGCTGTTCGACGGCCCGGAAGGCCAGGAGATGGTCAACATCACCACCTCGCCGTTCCAGGTCAACTCCGCGGACGCTATGAAGACTGCGATCCGCAGCGGCATGGGCGTGGGCGTGCTGCCGATCTATTCGGCCATCGACGGCCTGCGCGACGGCAGCCTGGTGCGGATCATGCCGGAGTATCGCCTGCAGGAGCTGAACCTGTACGCGATCTACCCGTCGCGCCAGTACCTGGATGCCAAGATCAAGACCTGGGTCGAGTACCTGCGCAATTCGCTGCCGGAGATTCTTGCCGCCCATGAGGCCGACCTGAAGACTCATGAGCTGCTGATCGCCAACTGAAAAAAGCGGCTGCATTGGGGGTGGGGACAATGGTAGGTTGCTAACCATCGATTCCAGTGTCTGGCAGACAGGGCCATGGGAGGGCTGCGCCCTCCATCGCGGCACAAGGCCGCTCCTACAGGGGTACCCGGCACTTGTAGGAGCGGCCTTGCGCCGCGAAAGGGCCGCACAGCGGCCCCGCTCTTCTGCCCGAGTCCACCCCACGCCTTGCAGAGAAGCAGCACGATGAAAAAGACCGTCCTGGCCTTCAGCCGCATCACGCCAGCCATGGCCGAACGCCTGCAACAAGACTTCAACGTGATCGTGCCGAACCCGAAACTCGGCGACATCAGCGCCCAGTTCAACGAAGCCCTGCCCGAGGCCCACGGTCTGATCGGCGTCGGCCGCAAGCTCGGCAGGGCGCAGCTCGAAGGCGCGGGCAAGCTGGAGGTGGTGTCCAGCGTCTCGGTCGGCTACGACAACTACGACCTGGACTACTTCAACGAACGCGGCATCGCCCTGACCAACACCCCCGACGTGCTCACCGAAAGCACCGCCGACCTGGGCTTCGCCCTGATCATGGGCTGTGCCCGGCGCACCGCCGAGCTGGATGCCTGGACCAAGGCCGGCCACTGGCAGGCCACCGTCGGCCCGGCGCAGTTCGGCTGCGATGTGCACGGCAAGAAGCTGGGCATCGTCGGCATGGGCAACATCGGCGCGGCCATCGCCCGTCGTGGCCGCTTCGGTTTCAACATGCAGGTGCTGTACACCGGCAACAGCCGCAAGACCGCGCTGGAACAGGAACTGGGCGCGCAGTTCCGCAGCCTGGACGCCCTGCTGGGCGAAGCCGATTTCGTCTGCCTGGTGGTGCCGCTGTCCGACGCCACCCACAAGCTGATTGGCGCCCGCGAACTGCAGTTGATGAAGCCCAGCGCATTTCTGGTCAATATCGCCCGGGGGCCGGTGGTGGACGAAGCGGCGCTGGTCGAGGCGCTGCAGAACGGCACGATCCGCGGCGCCGGGCTGGATGTTTACGAGAAAGAGCCGCTCGCCGACTCGCCGCTGTTCAAACTGCCCAACGCCCTGACCCTGCCGCACATCGGCTCGGCCACCGCCGAGACCCGCGAGGCCATGGCCAACCGTGCGCTGGACAACCTGCGGGCGGCGTTGCTGGGTGAGCGGCCGCGAGATCTGGTGAATCCGCAGGTGTGGAAACACTGAAAGGTTGCTGCCAACCGTTCTGCCTCTTCGCGGGTAAACCCGCTCCCACAGGGACTGTGCAAGCCGTGTGGGAGCGGGTTTACCCGCGAAGAAAACAGTGAAGATTAGCGCCCTACTTGGCCATGGCCGTCATTATGACCGGCCTGGATTTCGGCTTGCGAAACACCAGCACATTCCCCGCCATCACCGCCACCAGGCCCAGCAATGCCGGCGCCGTCCATTGGTAGCCCTCGGCGAATGCCGACACATTCAACGCCACCAGCGGGAACAGTACCGTGCAATAGGCTGCCCGCTCCGGCCCCATGCGTCCGACCAGGGTCAGGTAGGCGGTAAAGGCGATCACCGAACCCGGGATCACCAGGTACAACAGCGAGCCGATGTAGCGGGCGCTCCACTCCATGTCGAAGGGGATGCCCTTTGCCAGGCAGTACACCGCCAGCATCGAGGCGCCATAGAGCATGCCCCAGGCATTGGTGGTCATCGGCTTGAGCCCGGCCTTCTGCTGCACGCTGGAGAGCATGTTGCCGGCCGAGAAGCACAGCGTGCCGAGCAGGCCCAGCCCCAGGCCGTACAAGGTCTCGCGGCTGGCGGCGTGGTGCGAGAGTTCCGGCCAGAACAGCAGGCCCAGGCCGAGCAGACCCAGGGCGCCGCCACCGAGCACATTGGCGGCGATCTTCTGGCCGAAGAAGATCCGTGCATTGATGGCATTCCACAAGGTGGCGGTGGAGAACACCACGGCGATCAGGCCGCTGGCGACCCACTGGCTGGCAGTGAGGAAGCACATGAAGTTGACGCAGAACAGGCACAACCCCTGGGCCAGGCACACCAGGTGGCCACGTCGGTTCATCGGTTGCAGACGGCGGGTGAGCAGCAGGAAGGCGAACAGGATGAGCCCGGCCAGGGCGAAGCGGTAGACGATCGACACCGGGATGGCGACCTCGCCCAACTGCCATTTCAAGGCAATCCAGGTGGTGCCCCAGATCAGGACGGTGAGCAGGTAGAGCGACAGGTTCATGATGGACTCCCTCGACAGGTATCAGGCCTATCGCGGGGCAAGCCCGCTCCCACAGGGCGCATGCGACCTCGATGGGAGCGGGCTTGCCCCGCGATGAAAACCCCATGAGCCCAGTTTCTTGCGCCATTGCTGTTCGGCGCTTGCATAAACTTGCGCTTTTCCTCCCCGGGTAGCTGCCATCCCGGTGCCGGCGCAGTACGATGGCCAGCAGAGGAACCGCCCATGCCCCCACTCGATCACCTGCAGGTCTTCAACGTCCTGAACGCCTCGCCCCACGCCAGGCTGGAGCTGAGCGCGCAACTGGGCGACGGGCTGGCGGCGGCCTTGTGGAGCAACCGCGACGATGCCCGCGACTACCAGGCGCCCAGCCATCACACGCTGTCGTGCTACATCGCCGACGGCACCGGCACCTTCCGTCGCCAGCGCCCTGGCGATCGCGGCGCACCGGACAAACTGTGCGTGATGCCCGCCGGCCACGAGTCGAACTGGGTGATCAACGGCACGATTCGCCTGGCCCACCTGTATATCAGCGAGGAACAGTTCGCCCTTGGCTGCACCCGCCTGCTGGACCGCGAGCCGCGGGAGATGCAGCTACGCGAGGCGACCTTCCTCGACGACCCGCAACAGGCCCGGCGCTTCCGCGAGCTGATCGGCCTGGACTGGGCCGAGCCCGGCGAACGCCTGCTGGCCAGCAGCCTGGCCCACGACATCATCGACCACGCCGTGCTCAACCAGGTCGGCCTGCGCCAGGGGCTGAAACTCAAGGGCGGACTGGCACCGCACCAGCGTCGGCAACTGGTGGACTATATCGAGGCCAACCTCGACCAACCGCTGACCCTGGGGGAGCTGGCGCTGCGCTGCAACCTGTCCGAATACCACTTCGCGCGGATGTTCCGGGCGAGTTTCGGCTTGCCGCCGCATCAGTACCTGCTGGCCCGGCGGCTGCAGCGGGCGTGTCGGTTGCTGCGCATGGGCACGTTGCCCCTGGGCGAGGTGGCGTTGTTGTGCGGGTTTGCCAGTGCCAGCCATTTCAGCAACCGGTTCCGCCAGGCGCTGGGGGCGACGCCGGGGGCGTATCGGGCGGCGTTTGCCGGTTGAATCCTGGGGCCGCGTTGCGGCCCTTTCGCGGCACGAGGCCGCTCCTACAGGAGACCGCGTACTTTGTAGGAGCGGCCTCGTGCCGCGAAAGGACCGCAAAGCGGTCCCGGCGATCTAGAACTCCAAGGTGCTCGACAAGCTCACCTGCCGAGCATCCCCCACCGCGACGAAATACCGGTTCACCGCCGAGCTGTAATACACCTTGTCGAACAGGTTCTTCACGTTCAACTGCAAGCGCACCTTGTGCTCGTCCAACTTCGTTTCGTAGCTGGCAAAGGCATCGGCCACGGTGTACGCCGGCAGGTCGAAATCATTGGTGGCGTTCCCCGCACGCTCCCCCACATAACGCGCACCAGCCCCCAGTCTCAGGCGATCGCCGCCGAACAGGCTGCCATAGTCATACACCGCCGACAGCGAACCACTGTGCCGGGCGACATTCTGCAGGCGATTGCCCTTGAGCTGCGGGTCCTTGGTCACCTCGGCGTCGGTGAAGGCGTAGGCGCCGATCAGGCTCCAGCGCTCGCTGAGCTGGCCGGTCAGGTCCAGCTCGACGCCGCGTGAGCGCACTTCGCCCGCGTTGCTGTAGAGAATGGTGCCCGGCTGGGTGTCGCCATCGGCCACCAGCACGTTGCGCTTGGTGATGTCGAACAACGCCAGCGTACCGGTCAGCGCCCCCGGCACATCGAGCTTGGCCCCGATTTCCCAGGACTTGCCCTCCTCCGGCGCTATACCTGAGTCCAGGGTCAGGGTGCGGCCACCGCCGATGCTCAGCGGGGCGATGGTCGAGTTGGGCTTGAACGACTCACTGTAGCTGGCATACAACGACAGCTGGTCATCGACCTTGTACACCACGCCCGCATGGGGCACCCAGGTCTGGTCGCTGGTGTCGGTATTGACGTTGAACGGCCGGCCGCGCCCGGCGTACTGGTCGTACTGCTGAAAGCGCCCGCCGGCCACCAGAATCCAGTGCTCGTCCAGGTGCCAGGCGTCCTGCAGGAACAGCGAATCGGTGCGCAGCTTGTCGGTCTGGTCGCTGTCGCTGGCGCGCACGCTGGTGCCTTCCACTTCGCGGCCATAGACCGGGTTCAGGTAGCTGAAGGTCGAGCGGCTATTCTGGCGGATCAGGTCGGCGCGGTAGACCTTGCGGTCCTCATGGTCGACACCGACCACCAGGTCGTGGCGCATGCCCGCCAGCTCAACGCTGCCGTTGAGGCTGAGGGTGGCGAACTGGTCGCGGCTCAGGGCGCCCTGGGTGCCGTCGATGCTGCGTGACAGCGTGCCCTTGCTTTCATCCACGCCGGTCACGCGAACCTGACTGGCGTCGTAGGTCTCGCGGTTGAAGCTGTAGCCGAAGTGCAGTTTCCAGTCATCGGCCAGGCGATGGTCGACCTCCAGGCGGTACAGGTCGGACCGGCCCTCCATGTCGTTGAACCGCTCGTCGAGGCGACGGCTGGCGGGAATGTTCAACGGGTGGCCGTCGCTGCCAAAGGCGGTGCCACGGTCGAATGGGTAGAGAAACTCGCGGTGCTCATAGGCCAGTACCACCTGGGTGTCCTCGCCGTACCAGGCCAGCGACGGCGCCACCAGCGACTCGCGGTGCACGCCGTAGTTGCGCCAGTAGTCCTCGTCCTCGTGATCGACGATCAGGCGATAGGCCAGGTTGCTGTCGCCCAGCGCGCCGGTGCTGTCCAGGCCGCCGCCACTGCCGTTCTTGCCGCTGCCGTAGGTCGAGCCACGCAGGGTCAGGGCGTTGTACTGCTGCAGTTGCGGGCGCTTGCTGACCACGTTGATCACCCCACCCGGGTCCTGGATGCCATACAGCAGCGAGGCCGGCCCCTTGAGCACCTCGACCCGCTCGGTGCTGGCGTTGAGGGCGCGGCCCTGCACGATCGGCATGCCGTCACGCATGATCGAGCCGTCGCGGTTGTCGCCGAAGCCGCGCTTCATCACGGTGTCGGCGGTACCGCCGAAGTTGTTGCCCTGGGTGATGCCGCTGACGTTGTACAGGGCATCGTCCAGGTTGCGCGGCGCCTGGTCGCGGATCACCTGGGCCGGGACCACGTTGACGGCCTGGGGGATGTCCAGCGTCGCGCCCTGGCCACGCATGATCGAGGCGCTGGCTGGCGGCTGGTAGCTGTAGTCGTCCAGCTGCGAGTTGATGGTGGTGGCCTGCAGGTTCAGCGCGCCGGAGCTGTCGACCGGCTCCAGGGTCAGGGTGCGGGCGTCGAGGCGGCGCCAGGCCAGGCCCGAGTTGCCGAGCAACTGCTGCAGCGCCTGGTCGGCGTCGAAGGTGCCGTTCAGCGCCGGGGCCTGCACATCCGGCAGGACCAGGGTGTAGACCACGCTCTGCCCGGTGGCGCGGCTGAAGGCGTTGAGTGCCTGGGCCAGCGGCTGGCTTGGCTGGGCAAAGCTGTAGACCTGGCTCTGCTGCGCGGCCAGGGCCTGGGGCGCGATGGCGATAGCGGGCAGGGAGCAGAGGCCGAACCAGAGCGGGACGCAACGCGGGGTGAACTTCATGGACGCGGACCTGTGAGAGGGATGATCGTTTGCGAATGAATCGCACTTCCACTCACTACACGGATGCCGTGGGGGGATACCTCATCACCTGATCGAAAAATTTTTGCTGCACCGACGTCTTCGCGGGGCAAGCCCGCTCCTACAGGGACCGCGCAACCCCCGCGATGGCGTCGGCTCAGGTCAACGCAAGACGGTCAGCCGCCCCAGCAGCGTCTGCCGCGAGAAACCCATCACCTTGCCCAGCGAATCCAGCGCGGACAGTGGTTCCGCCACCGGGAAACTGCCACTGACCCTGCGCTGCCCCAGCTCACCGTCAAGCAACAGGATCCGCCCGGGGTAGTAACGCCCAAGGTCCTCGACCACCTGCGCCAACGGCACCTGGTAATAGTTCAGCCAGCCCTGGCGCCAAGCCAGGCGGCTATCGCTGTCTACCGCCTCGACCCCACCAGCCACACCGTCGGCATAGGCCAGTTGCTGGTTGGCGGTCAGCTCGCGGGCCGCCTGCCCTTCGGCCGCTGTCACCGCCACGCGGCCGCTGCGCACGGTGACCTGGGCGCCATCGCCCTGCCCGCGTACCTCGAACTGGGTCCCCAGCACCCGCACTTCACCGCCCTGGGCATCCACCAGGAACGGCTCGCCGGTATGGGTCACCTCGAAGAACGCGGCGCCGCGCAACAACCGCACGCGCCGCTCGCCCTGGGCGAAATCCACCGCCACGGCTGTGCCGGCATCCAGGGTCAGCTGCGAATGATCGGCCAGGGTCACCTGCCGCACCTGCGCGCCGCTGGTGTAGTCGGCACGCAGGTCCTGCAGCCAGAACTGCGGCTGCCAGCCCGCCGCGCATCCCAGCGCCAGCACAAGACACGCTGCCACCGCCAGGCCGCGCCACGGCCTCTTGCGCGCGGGTCGGCGCATGGCGTCCAGGTACTGTTGCAGGCCCTCTCGCTCCTCGACTGCCAGCCGCGCCGCCGGTGCCTCGCTCAGGCGCCACAACGCCTGGGCTTCGGCATAGGCCTGGCGATGGGCCGGGCTCTCCAGCAACCAGCGCTTGAACGCTGCGCCCTCGGCCTGCGCCGGCTGCTGCTGGATGCGCCCCAGCCAGCGCAGGGCGGCCTGGGACTGTGCAGCAGTGATTGGCTGTTCAAGACTCATCGACGGGCGCTCCCTGGCCGGCGCAGTGAGGACGCGGGTTCGGCGACGCTCGCCTTGCACGCTTCGAGGGCGCGCATCATATGCTTTTCCACCGCGCTCTGGGACAACTGCATGGCCTTGGCGATCTCACCGTAGGTGCAGCCATGGATGCGGTTGAGCAGGAAGATCTGCCGCGTGCGCTCGGGCAATGCCCGCAGGGCCGTCTCGATACGCTGCAGGTCGTGGTCAACTTCCAGGGCCTGCTCGGGAGCCTGGCTGCCCTGCGGCTCCTCGGGGTCGTGCAGGCCTTCGGCGGCCCGGTCGCGGCTGCCTTCGCTGCGCAGATAATCGATGGCCAGGTTGCTGGCGCTGCGCAGCAGGTAGGTGTCGAGCGCCTCGACCTTCACCTCGGGGCGCCGCCAGAAACGCAGGAACAGGTCCTGGACCAGGTCCGACGCCGTGGCGCGGCAGCCGACGCGCCGGCTGACCAGCGCCTCCATGCGTGCGCGCTGGGCCAGGAACACCTGGAGAAAGCGCGCCCGACCACCGCCAGCCTCGGAGTCGCTCAAGGGCCTAGACCGCCAACACGGCCAGCAGCGGTCCGAGCACCAGGCTGGCGAGCGCCGCGCCGAGCAGCAGGCGCGGCTGGTAAGGCAGGCCGAACACCCACAGCGTCACCCCGGCCATCAGCACGGCGATCCACTCCACCAGGCCCAGGGCCCAGCCGCGCCCGTGCACGGCGAGGATCAACGACAGCAACAACAACGCCCAGCCCCCGACCTTCAGGGCTCGCAGTTGCCGGCTCGTAGGCTTGCGCCCGAGCAGGTCGTTGAAGTGCTTTTCCATGGCCAGGCACAGGCTGGCGAAACCGGCGAAGCCCATCAGCGCGACACCCAGCATCAGCTCGCCTCCACGGTCTTGGCGGCGCGTGGCGCACGCTTGGCGACCGGCTTGGGCGCACGCAACATCTTGCCGGCGGCCCAGGCCAGGAACAGGCCGGTGGCCAGCGCCGTCAGGTCGAAACCTGCCATCGCCCAGTCACCCGCGGCGATGGAATGATCAAGCCCCTTGTCGGTGGTCAGCGCGTTGAGCACCGGCAGCACGGCGAACGCCAGCGCCCCCAGGGTCAGTTGCTCACCCCAGGCGCGGCGTCCACTGCGTAGCATGGCGTGGAGCAATGACGCGCCCCAGGCCAGGAAGAAGGCGTTTATCTCCCAGTCGGCCCGCCCGTCCATGGCCGGCGGCAGCAGGCGATTGGCCCAGAAGAACGCCGCCACGCCCAGCAACAGGCCGCTCATGCTGGCGATGTTCAGCACTTCGACCAGGCGCAGCTCGCCAGGCATGCGCTCGCTCTTGGCATGCTTGAGCTGTCGCTTGCCCAGCCACATCACCAGCCCCGTGCCGATCACCGCCGTGCCGGCCACGCCGAAGACGAAGTACAGCCAGCGCAGCCAGGGCCCGGCGAAATTGCCCATGTGCAGGCCGACGAAGGTGAAGGAGGTGGTCATCGCCGCGCTTTCCGGCGCGCCACGTCGCAGCAGTTCGCCACTGACGCCATCGAAGGTCCAGATGGCGCTGCGCTGGTAGGCGACGCTGTCGGCCGAGGCGCGGGTGAAGGTGACCCGGGCGTTGCGGTCGCCGGGATTGTGCACCTGGATGTAGCCCATGCGTGCACCCGGCGCCTGTTCCTGGACCTTGGCGTACAGTTCGGTCAGTGGTGCCAACGGCGCGGCCTGAGCCGCCGTCTTGGGTACTTCGTCGCGGCCGAACACATCGTTGAAATAGCCGCTGCTGTCGCCGTAGCTGGCCAGGATGCTGGCCGGCATGACCATGTACATGAAGATCACCAGGCTGCTGTAGCTGATCATCAGGTGGAACGGCAGCACTAGCACGCCGATGGCGTTGTGGCCATCGAGCCAGGAACGCTGGCCCTTGCCCGGGCGGAAGGTGAAGAACTCCTTGAAGATCTTCTTGTGGGTGATGATCCCGGTGACCAGCCCGAGCAGCATGATGAAGGCGCAGAAGGTCGACAGCCAGCGGCCCCAGGGGTGGGGCATCTGCAGCTGGAAGTGGAAGCGGTAGAAGAACTCGCCGCCACGGCTGTCACGGGCCTCGACCGCCTCGCCGGAGCGGGCGTCGAGTTCCTTGTCGGTGAAACCGCGGCGCCCGCCGCCGTTCGGGTCGCGCCAGCTGACGCTCAGCGCCGCCTCGCGCTCGCTGGGCAGGCGGATGAACCAGGTGCTGGCGTGGCCGGCATTGGATTCCAGGTAACGCTGGGCCAGCCCGAGGCTGCTCACCGGGTCAAGCGGATGGCTCTGCACCTCGGGCTGGGTCCAGTGGCTGATTTCTTCCTTGAAGTACGACAGCGTCCCGGTAAGGAAGATGGCGAACAGCAGCCAGCCGAAGATCAGGCCGGTCCAGGTATGCAGCCAGGCCATGGCCTGGCGGAAGCCTTCTTTCATGGCAGGTTCATCCAGTAGGCCAGCGCGTTGATCAGCCCCAGGGCCAGGCTTGGCAGCAGCACGCCCAACCAGGCGCGCCAGGCACTGCGGCAGGCGAAGCACCAGATGAAGGCGATCAGGTAGAAGACGAACGACAGCATCATCCCGGTCATCGTCGCGTCGGCCTGGGTCATCGGCGCGAGCAGGGTTATGCAGACACTGGCCATCGACGCCAGCAGGTAACCGCCCAGCAACGCGGCCAGGCTGCGTGAGGTCACGGCCAGGCGGTAGCTCAGGGGAAGGCCGGCGGCTTTGCTCTTCATGGCGAGGGTCCGGGAATTGGGGTTGCAATACTAATGATTTCAATTCTCATAAGCAAAGCATGCCGGCGCCAGCGGTAGGCATGCCTTGCGTCGGCAGCGATTGCCGAACACCGGTGGCATGAATACAATGCGAACAATTCTTACTTCCAGTTGCGCTTTGCGGCGCCGGAGTCGTATCGGTGTCCAGTGCCCTCTCTTCCACCGTCGAAGGCCTTTACCACGCCCATCACAGTTGGCTGACCGGCTGGCTGCGACGACGCCTGGGCTGCCCGCAGAGTGCCGCCGACCTGGCCCAGGACACCTACCTGCGCCTGCTCCAGGCCCGCGAGGCACCGCAGCTGATCGAACCCCGTGCCTTCCTCACCACCGTGGCCAAGCGCGTGCTGTGCAATCACTTCCGCCGCCAGGAGCTGGAGCGCGCCTACCTCGAGGCCCTGGCCCAGTTACCCGAGCAGGTGGTCCCCAGCGAGGAAGACAAAGCCATCATCCTCGACACCCTGCTCGAACTCGACCGCCTGCTCGATAGCCTGCCACCGCTGGTCAAGCGTGCCTTCCTGCTGGCCCAGGTCGATGGCCTGGGCCAGGGGGATATCGCCCGCGAGCTGGGCATTTCCCTGGCGACGGTCAAGCGCTACCTGCACAAGGCAGCCTTGCGCTGCTATTTCGCCTTGTGAATCCTGCCTTTCGAGGTTTTTGCGATTTTTTGGATATGAACGCTCCAATTCAAGATTGCCGGGGTCGCTTTGCGACCCTTTCGCGGCACAAGGCCGCTCCTACAGGGGGCGCGGTCACCTGTAGGAGCGGCCTTGCGCCGCGAAAGGGCCGCACAGCGGCCCCGGCAAATCCAAACCGGACGCCAATTTTCAACACTTTGGAAGGGCTGCCCCTGTGAACGCTGCCTTTTCCTCGCAGATCGCCGAACAGGCGGTACACTGGCTGATCGAGTCGCAGAGCGACAATTTCGACCAACACCAGGCCCTGGAGCGCTGGCTGCAGGCCGACAGCGAACACCAGCGGGCCTGGGCCCATATCCAGCAGGTCAACCAGCGCCTGCGCGGCGTCGCCGCCCCGGTGGTCCACGCCACCCTGCAGGCGCCTCCCTCGCCGGCCCGGCGCCGCGCCCTCAAGGCGCTGCTGCTGGCAGGGGTGGCCAGTGCCGCCGGGCTGGGCCTGCACCCGCACAATCCACTGCCCGGACTGATGGCCGACTACCGCAGCCCGGTCGGCCAGCGCCGCCGCCTGACCCTCGACGACGGCAGCCAGTTGCACCTGAACACCCGCAGCGCCGCCGATGTGCGCTTCGACGGCCGGCAACGCCTGGTGCGCCTGCAGGAAGGCGAACTGCTGCTCGAGGTGATCAACGATCCACGCCCACTGCGCCTGGCCACGGCCCAGGGCGAGCTGCATCTGCACAGCGGACGCTTCGACGTCCGTCAGTTCGACGGTTTCAGCCTGATATCGGTGTTCAGCGGCAGCGCCAGCGTGGCCGGCACACCGCTGCTGGCCGGGCATCAGGCACGTTTCGCGCAAGGCGGCTGGCAGGCAATCGCACCGCTGGACCCTAACCGGGCGGCCTGGGTGGAGGGCATGCTGGTGGTGTCGCAGATGCGCCTGGGTGACTTTCTCGCCGAGCTGTCGCGGTATCGACTCGGGCAGTTGGGATGCAGCGAGCGGGTGGCCGATCTACGGATTTCCGGATCGTATCCGCTGGCAGACAGTGAGCAGATCCTGGAGATGCTGGAAGTGACACTGCCGGTAAAGGTGCGGCGGTTCACCCGGTACTGGGTGTCGCTCGAGGCTGCGTCAACGGGTTGAGAGGCAAGCAACCGACATGGCCATCGCGGGGCAAGCCCGCTCCCACGATTATCGGCTCCAACCCAAAATTATTTCAAATCAGTTGAGCCATTTTCCAAACCTCGCGTGACAGAGAAGACAGAACCCCTTGTCACAGGACCTCCGTCACATGCCCCTGCGCCTCAGCCCCCTAGCCTACGCCCTGATCCTCGCCGCCCCGCTCGCCCTGGCTGGCGAGCCCCGCGCCTACCACATCGCGCCCGGCACACTGGAACAGGCCCTGAACCAGTTCGGTCGTGAAAGCGGCGCGCTGATCTCGTTCAGCCCGGGCCTGACCCAGGGCCTGAGCAGCCCGGGCCTGGAGGGCCAGTACGAGGTCAGCCAGGGGCTCGATGCCCTGCTGCGCGACAGCGGCCTGCAGGCGCGCCAGGAGACCGACAACGCCTACAGCCTGCAACCGCTGCCGGCCATAGGCGGCAACGCCCCGGTCGAGCTGGGCGCCTCGACCGTGGTCGGCGACTGGCTGGCCGAGGCCCGCCAGGACAACGTCTTCGAACATGCCGGCGCCCGCGACGTGGTGCGCCGTGAGGAGTTCGAACGCAGCGGTGCCAGCAGCGCCCGCGAAGTGCTCAACCGCATCCCCGGCGTTAACGCCCCGGAAAACAACGGTACCGGTAGCCATGACCTGGCGCTGAACTTCGGCATCCGTGGCCTGAACCCGCGCCTGGCCTCGCGCTCCACCGTGCTGATGGACGGCATCCCCGTGCCCTTCGCCCCCTACGGCCAGCCGCAGCTGTCACTGGCGCCGATCAGCCTGGGCAACATGGACGCCGTGGACGTGGTGCGCGGCGGCGGCGCGGTGCGCTACGGGCCGCAGAACGTCGGCGGCATCGTCAACTTCGTCACCCGCGCCATCCCTGAAGAAGCCACCTTCAAGGCGGCGATGCAGAACCAGATCAGCCCCTCGTCCAGCCAGGATGGCCTGAAGAACAGCGCCAACCTGTTGATCGGCGGCACCAATGCCAACGGTCTGGGCGGCGCCCTGCTCTACTCCGGCACCCGCGGCAGCGACTGGCGCGAACACAGCGACACGCAGATCGACGACCTGATGCTCAAGGGCAAGCTGCAACTGGACGAAGCCAACAGCCTGCATGCCATGGCCCAGTACTACGAGGGTGAAGCCGAGATGCCCGGTGGCCTGAGCACTGCCGCCTTCGACGCCGACCCGTACCAGTCGACCCGCCTGAAGGACAAGTTCTGGGGCCGCCGCACCCTGTTCAACCTGGGCTACGACTACAAGCAGGACGACCGCCAGTTCAGCGTCAACAGCTTCTTCACCAAGACCCTGCGCAGCGGCTACCTCGACCAGGGCAGCTTCGTCTCGCTGTCGCCACGCGAGTACTGGGTACGCGGTATCGAGACCCGCTTCTCGCAGGGCGTGGCCCTGGGCGACAGCTGGCACGAGCTGGGTATCGGCTACCGCTACGTCAACGAGGCCGGGCATGAACTGCGCTACCGCGAGCCGGTCAACGGCGCCCTGCCGACCACCGCCAGCCGCAACGACCGTGACACCCGCGGCAGCACCGAAGCCCACGCCATCTACCTGGACGACCGCATCGACATCGGCCGCTGGACCATCACCCCGGGCATCCGCTACGAGATGATCGACTCCGAGCAGAGCAACAAGCTCAATGGCCAGCAGTACCAGGGCAGCTACAACACCGCCCTGCCGGCACTGAACGTGATGTACCACCTCACTGACAACTGGAACCTCTACGCCAACACCGAAGGCTCGTTCGGCAGCGTGCAGTACAGCCAGATGCCCAACCGGGTCAGCAGCGGCGAGGTGAAACCGGAGAAGGCGCGCACCTGGGAAGTCGGCACTCGCTACGACAATGGCGACCTGCAGGCCGAGATCGGCGCATTCCTGATCAATTTCGATAACCAGTACGAAAGCAACCAGACCAACGACTCGGTGATCGCCCGTGGCGAAACCCGTCACCAGGGCATCGAAACCAGCGTGCGCTACGCCCTCGACGGCCTGAGCCCGGCCCTGGCCGGTTTCGACGTGCACGCCGGCTACGCCTTCGTCGATGCCACCATCCGCGAGGACGGCCCGAACAAGGGCAACCAGGTACCGTTCTCTTCCCGCCACAAGGGCACGCTGGGGATCGGCTTCACCGAAGGCCCGTGGCAGTTGAACCTGGACAGCAGCTTCCAGAGCAGCCAGTACGCCGACAACGCCAACACCGGCGGCGAGAGCGCCGACGGCAGCACCGGGCGCATCCCTGGCTACATGCTGGTCAGCACCCGCGCCGGCTATGACTTCGGCCCTGCGCTTTCGAACCTGAAGGTGGCGGTGGGAGTGAAGAACCTGTTCAACCGCGAGTACTACACCCGCTCGTTCGACGACAACAACAAGGGCAAGTACGTGGGTGAGCCGCGGACGCTGTATGTGCAGACGTCGGTAGCGTTCTGACGGCCTAGGGCAGAGGTATATGACGCCGCTCTCATGGAACAAAACATAATTCTGTGATTTGACTGGAGCAGCGGGGGGGGGGGGGGGGGGGGGGGGGGGGGGGGGGGGGGGGGGGGGGGGGGGGGGGGGGGGGGGGGGGGGGGGGGGGGCGCGGCGCGC